>JAKLJM010000471.1 GCA_023151145.1 Bacteriovoracaceae bacterium
GTCAGCGTTAAAAGCTTAATCGCTTGCTGCAACTGAGGAGTCATTGCAACGGTCTGAATTTGTTTTTGACCTTGTGATAATTTCACGGCCATATTTTTCTCATTTTTGTGAGAATTACATCCTGAATTCTTCTCCTAAATAGAACTTCCTTGCTCTTTCGTCTTTTACTAACTCGTCTGGTTTACCGCTTACTAATAATTCACCTTGATTCATTATATAAGCTCTATCAACAATTCCTAAGGTCTCTCTTACATTGTGATCTGTAATCAAAACGCCGATATTTCTTTCTTTTAAACCTTGAATGAGATGTTGAATATCACTCACGGCTAAAGGATCAACTCCGGCAAAAGGTTCATCTAATAAAACAAATTTTGGCTCTAGAGCAAGAGTTCTTGCGATCTCAACCCTTCTTCTTTCTCCTCCTGAAAGTGCTGATCCTTTGGAGTGTCTCACATGATTTAATCGAAAATCATTAATGAGGTTTTCTAAAAGATTTTTTCTCTCAAGTGTTGGAAGATCTCTATTTTCCAAAACTGCTTCTATATTTTCTTCCACTGATAAATCTCGAAAGACCGAGGCTTCTTGTGGAAGATAACCAATTCCTTTCATCGCTCTTTTGTGAAGCGGATCATTGGTTAGTTTTTCATCATCTAAAAAAATATTGCCATGATCTGCTTTAACGAGACCCACGATCATATAAAATGATGTGGTTTTTCCCGCACCGTTAGGCCCCAAAAGTCCTACGATTTCACCCTGAGCAACACTTAAACTCACGTCTTTAACAACAGTTCTTCCGCCGTAAGTTTTTTTTATATTTCTGGCGATTAACTCGCTTTTTCCTTCCATTCCCTATCCTTAGGTTATTTTAGAATTAAACTAGAATTGGCATCGTCGATCTCTACACTTTCAGAGTTTTCACGAAGCACGATTCTATTTCCTTTAATTATATCTTTTTCTTGAATAACTTTTGGAAAACCGGTGAGAATAACTTTTTTCTCATTCATCCAGCCCTCGAGTTTTTCAGCAAAAGCCTTGCGTTCAATCTTTCTTCCATTCATTGGAATTTCTTCTCTTAGTCTCACATCGTCAGAAAGCGCGTAATACTTGAGTTTTTTATTATAGTTCTCTAGGAATATTTCCCCACGGTTAGACCAAACTTGGAATTTTCCTTTCTCAACGTAAACAGAACCATTAAGTGAAATCAAACCCTTATCGCCTTCCATCACAAGACTTTGGGTCTTGAAATCCATTCCATCTTCGTAGCTTCTAAGCCGTTTCATTGTTCCTTGAACATTTTTTGCATATTCCACGAAATTTCTTGGAGCATAATAAGTCATCTGCTCAGAACTCACCGTCACCTTTGAAACATCTGATTGCATATTGTTTTGATTTTTAACTTCGGTATATGTTTTCACATTACCATTTCCGATAATTTTTTTTCCGCGCTCAAAAATGGAAAGTTTATCGGCCAACACAAGATATTTATCATCTTCGAGTTCCACATTTTTTTCGAGATTCAGCAAATCACTTTGTGAAATAGCTAAACCTTTTTCCGCTCGAAATTTCATGGGCTCTAATTTTCCCTCTGAATAATAAAGTCCTTTTAACTGAAGGGCCAAAACAGAACTAAAATCTTCACTGACAACCAACTCAACGGCGTCCATGCTTATTTGTGGTTTTTGATTTACTTGAT
>JAKLJM010000022.1 GCA_023151145.1 Bacteriovoracaceae bacterium
GAATCAATGTCAGGAACTTCAATGGCAACACCAACAACCGTTGGAGTTTTAGCAGAAATTTTATCTCATCATCCAGAATTATCGCCAATTGAATTAAAAAATGCCATCATGACCAATGTGACGAAAGTCGCTAAATTTAAAAATAAAATGATATCAGAAGGACGTGTGGATTTATTGAATACACTTGATGCCCTTAAATAACTGAGGTCAATTAAAGATGAAACTTGGAATATATCGCCATTACAAGGGAAAAAACTATAAAGTGATTGGACTTTGCCATCATTCTGAAACCCTGGAAGAAATGGTTCTATATGAAGCTTTGTATGAAAATGAAATCGGTCATCTTTGGGTGAGACCCAAAAAAATGTTTGAAGAAAAAATAGAAGTTCAAGGTAAACTCATTGATCGATTCGAATATATTGGAAATCAAAAAGGTAATGAGCGTCTATAATAGACGCTCTTATTTTTTCGAGGCAATTCCACGATTACACCAATTTTTTTGATTTTTTGTTCCACCATGATACTCATAAGCTAAGTCATTTTTGAGTAATATCTCTTTTAAGTCTCGGCCATCGACTTTTACATCTGCCAAAATTCTAAAATATTTATCTTTTTCAACATTAGTGAGATCAATCCTTTTGGCATTTTTAAGAATATTTTCTACTAAATTCCTAGCAATTCGAGAGGCTTCTTTTTCACAAGGTTGCTTCCCTTTTACTTCGGGAGCGTCAATACCAGAAACCCGAACACTAATTTTTTCACCGATTAGAGGATGAACTCCCGGAATATTTACCGTAATCGTATCAGCATCATAGTTTTTAACAAATTTTACACATTGAAATTCGTTAACACTGTGTTGGCAGTTAGCATTGGCCATGACGGCCGATGAAACAAAGAGATAAAGAGCAAGCATTAATATTTTCAACCATCATCCTTGAGTTAAAATTAAATAATGTAAGTAATATTTACTATTTAAACTTAAAGCTTCTCAATCTGTCTAGCCCCCGTCTATATGCTATTCCCATCAGAGCATGTTAGCCTTATATCAGATTTTAACCAGGACAAATTCATGGAATCAAGTATCACGATCGACAAGAAAAATTCCCTTGTAAAAGAATATCTCTTCAAAAAAGTGACTTACTTGATTGAAAATGGCATCGCACCTGATGTCTTCACTCGGTTCTGTATTCGCCAACTCCTCAAAGAAAGATTAAATGAATTAGATCTCCTCACTAAAGATAAAGGTCTCGAGGCTTACGTCCAATCATACGCTCAATTTTTATCAAACTCTCCGTTGGCCATTATGACTGCTGAAGCTAACGAACAACACTATGAAGTTCCTACGGAATTTTATCATTTGAGTCTTGGTACTCATAAAAAATACAGTTCTTGCTTTTGGGACGAAACGACTCACGACTTAACTGCTGCTGAACAAAAGGCATTGGATATCTCGATTGAACACGCAGAGATTAAAGATGGAATGAGTGTATTAGAATTTGGCTGTGGATGGGGCTCATTATCGCTAGAACTCGCCAAAAGATTCCCACAATCAAAAATCACTTCAGTCTCAAACTCCAGAACACAAAAAGAATATATTGATCATCAAGCAAAGATCAGAGGTCTAAACAATTTAACTGTTCTTACCAGAGACCTAGGAAAAAAAGAAAATTACGATTTCCAAGGACAAACATTTGATCGCATGATGAGTATTGAAATGATGGAACATATTCGTAATTACGATTTATTCTTTAAAGAAACATCAAAGCTTTTAAAAGAAGATGGGAAGTTTTTCGTCCATATTTTCACTCATCGTTCAACTCCTTACACCTATGAAATAGAGGGTGAAGATAATTGGATGGGAAGATATTTCTTCTCAGGTGGACAGATGCCTTCAAGAGATTTGTTTAAACAATTTGCTAGTCACCTACAAGTGACAAATCAATGGCAGTGGAATGGTAGACATTACCAAAGAACCTTAGAAGAATGGCTACTTAAACTAGATCAAAATAAAGAATACGTTCATTCACTCTTTGCCAAAACTTATGGTGATGACAAAGCCAATCTTTGGGTCAATCGTTGGCGTATTTTTTATATGGCGTGCGCTGAGCTATTTGGTTACGACCAAGGTGAAACTTGGGGAGTTACTCATTATCTTTTAGAGAAAAAGAAATAAGAGGAAAGTGTTATGGCCGTCTCATCTTTATTTTTAATGGGATTACTCATTATCGTCTTTTTAATGTTTTTAACTTGGTTACTATCAGTTAAAGTTGAAAACTTTGGAATTGTCGATGCCACTTGGTCATTTAGTTTTCTGGTTCAAGCGATTTTATTCTTTTTTATGGCCGATGGTTATGGACCACGAAAATGGCTATTATTAATTACCGTGGGACTTTGGAGCGTTAGATTAGGGTATTATCTAACCAAAAGAATCTATGCTCACCATCCACAGGAAGACACTCGCTATATTGCTTTACGTGAAGAATATGGATCGAATTATCGTTTTAGATTTTATATCTTTTTTATGCTTCAAGCATTTTCAGTCTCTCTTCTCACCTTGCCTTTTATTTTTGCCTTCACTGACAAAACTCCCACCATTCATTATTTGGAATATTTAGGAGTCGTAGTTTGGGCGTTGGCCTTATGGGGAGAATCTATCGCTGATAAGCAGCTTAATGCTTTTAAAACAAATCCCATCAATAGAGGAAAAACATGCGATGTCGGACTATGGAAATATTCACGCCATCCCAATTATTTTTTTGAAAGTGTTATTTGGTGGGGTTATTACTTAATATTTTTAGGTGCTGGCAATATCTATTGGGGAATCTATTCTCCCCTAATTATTCTTTTTATTTTATTAAAAGTAACCGGAGTTCCTCCCTCTGAAGCACAAGCATTAAAGTCGCGCGGAGATGAGTATCGAAGATATCAGGAAACCACGTCAGTGTTCGTGCCGTGGTTTCCTAAAAAATAGAGCTTATTTCCAAAATAACTGAATTAAATCCATACAGGCCATGTCACTTTTCTCAGTGATTTCGGCCTCTGCTTTTGGAGTACTCATTCCTAAAAGTTTTTTAAAAAAACCAAAAAATGATCCCGATGGTTTTTGAACTGTTTGAACGGCTCCAGTCGGTGCTCCCATAACGGGTTTAAAATATTTTTCTGAATTCACGACTATACGATCATAAGTTGCTTTAGCTTTTTCTTTTCCAACTTCACGAGATAATCTTTCCATGGCTTGTTCTTTTAAAAAATTCTGCGTTTCTTTACCACTATGAAGGTTAACATCCCAAACTGATGCCAAATCATCCGGAAATGTTACGACAGGTAAAAGAAACTCAACCTCTGAAGCATATCTAGAAGTATAGTTAAAATAAATCATTCTAGGGTCAATAAAATATGCCGTTGTCCGAGTGCTCCCAAAACTTTTTGCTACATGAAATTTTGGAGTAAATGATAAAAATGGACTTCCCTTAGGTTCAATTGAATGTTTCACAAACATATTAGTAATGCGAGAAGCTCTAGTAAATTCACTTGACCCAGAACTATCCGTCCCCATAAATTTTTCATACATTGCGGTAAGGGAGCGAAGTCTTCTGTTCCATGTCCCTTGATTTTTAGTCATCATTGTAGACATTAAAAACATTTTTTGATCTCTAATCGCTTCTTCTCTCGTTAACTCTTTACCACCATCAATGGCCACTTGAACGATATCATCATCAATACCACGATAAATTAAAATTCGATCTTCTAAATTTACAGGTTCGGCCATAATTTTTAAATGATTCTCCCAAAACATTTTCTCAAAAGGTGGCATTTGTTCCCACGGTAAATATTTTTTCAATAATTCGGTGGCACCTTTACGATCATTTTTTGCCACTAAAGCACGGAACTGTTCATCATCATTTGCTTTATCAAGCGCATCCATGACAGCTTTTCTGGCCGTTTCTTGTGTTTTAATTTTTTTATTATAAATTCTTTCTGCATCATCGAACTTATCATTGACCTCTGTCCATTGCTTAAGCTCTTCACTACTTCTTGCTTGAAAGCCCACTTCATCATCATTGTAATTTATCGTCATACTTTGATCATAAACAGCTTTTCTAACCTTCGCTAAAACCTGTAGGGATTGAAAATCGTTTTGAGAAGCATTGAAAAAAACTTCAAAGATTGAAAAAGTACTTGTGAATTTCATTTGAGTCATCAACTTCATGAAGCGTGCAACTTCTTGATAGGCATCTAAGTCATTTACAGCTTTTTTAGAATACATGATTTTTATTTTATAATTTTGGTTTTCAATAACTGGTACTAATTTAAAGGCTTCATCGTTGGACATTTTTACGTCTTCGACCATTTCAAAAACAATACCTTTATATTCAGCAGTTTCATTTTTTAAAAGTTTGATAACGTCTGTACCTGATTTTATATTACTTGAAGCTTTAAACGTAAAAAGCTCTTGTACACTCATCGGCGCAACAACTTCGTTTGCAACAGCTCTTGAAATACTTTCATTTACAAAAATATTTTGATGTGAACATGAAGTTGTTAAAGTCGCAGTGAGAATCGAGAAGGAAAGAGTCGCTGATAATAAAAAATGTTTTCTCATATTTTTCCCAGTCAAAAAGGTTCAATCATTAACACTTAAACTTTTCGACTAATTTATAAAAAATATAAGCAACTTATTGGCGACTAAAAGACTCGGTTTCTATCGTAAATTTAACGAGTTCGGCATTTTTTAATCGTTTGGGACTACGTTCAATACCTAACACATTTAATCCATAAGCATTTCCGACTGCCAAGAGACTTCCCATACCACAAAAAGGATTTACTAAAGTGTGTGAGCCAACTTTTTCTTTAATAAATTTGGCCATCATCATGGCTCCCTTTGCCCCCATCCCTCTTTCCCAAAGTTTTTCACCCATTTGGGGTAAAATATCGGCCGTCGAATCTTTTGGATCTAAAGTGAAATTTTGAGAGAAGGCTAAAATGTGGGTATAGCTTGGACGACCAAATGTCGTCATCCCTGGTGGAACCCGACAAATCATTTTATGCCAAAGTAACGAATGTCCTTTTGCTTCAGCCGCTTTTTGAACCAGAAATCCTTTATCTATCCAACGTCCGTCAACCTTGATATCAGATTGGTAAAAAATGGTAACGTCATTTATGGGCGTCGCTAAAAGAATTTTTTCTGCCATTTCAGTAAATATTTCTTTATATTCGTCTAAGGTAGTATTAGAAAACTCCGAAAAATCTGGCATTGAAGCCACGACAGATGTACCATTTTCCAAAGGATTTTGCTTTAACCACTCAAACACGTCATCACAATAGAGTTCTCTTTTCATTCTAATTTCCTAATGAAAAGTAGCGAGGGAAAATGAAAAAATTTATAAAAGATCTCACTACATTTTTAAGTAATACCGCAAATGATGAGCGAATACCAGAACGCGATAAAAAAACCTTACTCATTCTGATTGCTCTCATCATATCTCCCATTGATATCATCCCCGATTGGATACCTTTCATCGGTGTGATTGATGACTTTATTTTAATTGCGATTGTTTTAGATTATTTTTTCGATGTACTCGATCAGAATATACTTTTAAGCCATTATCCTTGGGGAATGAAAAGCTTTGCTCGACTTAGAAAAATCTCAAGAGTCACTTCGTTTTTCGTTCCATCACTGATCAAAAACCATATCTGGAAATATGTCAAAGATCCTTATCGCTAAGAATCTTTGACATAAAAATCTCTTTTAAATTTCTACTTGAACACCGATTTCCATTACACGTTTTCTTGGTAACTGGAAGTACGTCGTCGCATCTTGAGCGTTAATAGATTGGAAAGCAAAAAGTTTTTCTCGCCAAATCGCCATTCCTGGTCTCTCTGAGGCAATCAAATTTTCTTTTCCAATAAAATATGTCGCTTCGTAAGCGTTTAATGTACAACAACCGATTTGTAATTGATCCAGCTCTTTTGGAATATTAGGAATTTCCATATACCCGTAATGTAAAAAGACAGTGAAACAATTCATTCCATTTTCTTGTACTTCAAATCTTATTCCTGCTTCAACTAGTGGTGCAGAAACAGTTACAACCGATAAGAAGATGAGGTTTTCATGAATTGTTTTAAAATGCTCATAACTATGAATAAGTGCATAGGGAGTATTTCTTAGAGCACTGGCCATATAGATCGCTGTTCCCGGAGCACGATTAGGATTTTCTTTGGCGACTTGTTTTAAAAAATCATCAAGAGGAATAACTTTTTCGGCCATACGACCGGCCAAAATTTTTCGTCCAGTTTTCCAGGTGGTCATATATGTAAAAATAAAGATACCGACGACTAAAGGAACCCATCCACCATCGAGAATTTTAAATAAATTAGCACCCATAAATGCGAAATCTACGATCAGAAAAGCTACAGCCAGAGAAAGTGCTTTAAACTTTCCCCATCCCCATAACTCTCTGGTGACAAAATAAAAAAGTAAAGTCGTAATCGCCATCGTGGTTGTTACTGCAATACCGTAAGCCGCTGCTAAGTTACTTGATGATTTAAAAGCTAATACTAAAGCGATACAAGATACCATTAAAAAACGGTTCATTGATCTAACGTAGATTTGTCCCATTTCTTTTTCAGAAGTATGTTTAATCATCACTCGCGACAGATAACCCAATTGAACAGCTTGCATCGTGATCGAAAAAACTCCTGTGATCAAAGCTTGAGAAGCAATACATGTCGCAAGAGTTGCCAGAATTACAAGTGGAGTAAGGGCCCAATTCGGAGCCATTAAAAAGAAAGGATTTTTCACCGCTTCAGCATTTTTTAATAAGACAGCACCTTGACCAAAATAATTGAGCACTAAGCATGGAAGTACAACGTAAAACCATGCCAAAGTAATGGGTTGTCTCCCAAAGTGACCTAGGTCTGAATATAGGGCTTCTCCCCCTGTAATAACAAGAAAGACTGAACCTAAAACCATAAAGCCATTGAAAGAATTCTCTAAGAAAAAATGATAGGCATACATTGGGTTAATGGCTGCAAAGACTGCGGGATTATCAATGATATTGTAAATACCAAGTGCCCCGAGAACTAAAAACCAAGTAAGTGTAATTGGACCAAAGACCTTTCCAACGGCCGAAGTACCGTAACGTTGTACTGAGAATAAACCAATCAGAATTCCCACTGTAATTGGCAAAATATAAGGCTTAAAAAGCGGAGTGATCAACTCAAGACCCTCAACTGCAGATAAAACAGAAATGGCCGGAGTAATCATGCCATCACCATATAAGAGGGCGGTTCCAAATAGTCCGAGCAGAATAAAAAACTTTTTTCTTTTATCAGGAGCAACATTATTCTTTGGAGTGATGAGAGCCGTTAAGGCCAAAATTCCCCCTTCTCCCTTGTTATCTGCTTTCAAGACAAACATTAAATACTTGATAGAGACAACTAAAATTAACGACCAAAAAATGAGAGATAAAATCCCATAGACGTTCGTCGCACTCACTCCAAGATGGCTTTAGTTAAAAGATTATTTAAAGGCGTAGAGAGGACTGGTTCCAATATCCCCATAAACGACTCCAAGCGCTGCTAAAGCTGTAAAATACTTGTAGCTTGGCTTATGCGTGTGAGCGCCTGCATCTGAAGACATGTTTAGACTCCGTTAAAAATGTTGATCAGCATATTTTATCTTTGCTCACTTAAAAAAGAAATTAAATCCCTCCGATTTCTCAAGATTATCTGTATCTTTAATTGTTTGGTAAAAATGCGAAGTTTCAGTTAAGCTTTTCCCATGAATAATTTAGTTATTGTCACAGAAAAAAATATTGAGTCCTTGCTAGAAAAACACCCTATTATCGTTTTAGATTTTTGGGCCAGCTGGTGTGCGCCCTGTAAGGCATTTTCCCCAATCTTTGAAAGAGTGGCCGAGAAAAATCCCGATATTCTCTTTGGGAAGGTAAACACTGAAACCGAGCTTACTTTGTCTTCTGACTTTGAAATTCGCTCTATTCCAACCCTTGCCATCTTAAAAGACCGCACCATCATTTATCACGAATCTGGGGTTATTCCAGAATATGCCCTAACTAACATCGTGGCGAAATCGCGCACCATTAATCCCGAAGAAATCTAATCATTTCAAGCACTTTAAATACTTTTTATCGAGTGTCCTAAAACTAGCCACCGCTATTTTCGTGAATCTTTTACTCAATTTCTAAAGCTCTGAAAAAAACCAAATAAGATAGCGGTATGAAGACAACAAAAATAACGACACTTTTTACAATGCTTTTAACAGTACTTTTTTTAAGCTCAGGCTGCTCTACTTTAAAGAAGAACGCAACAATCCCTAAAAAAGTAAGCCAAAAGTCTGATCCCTATAAAATGAAATTGTCAAATTACGACAAAAAGACACTTCCCAACGACGTTGCCTTGATTGAAAAAATGATTCAAATTGTTCAACCAGAACTAGAAACAGAATTAGTCTCTACTTATGCCCAAGACATATCAAAAGCCGTTCATCGTCATAATATTAATCCACAAATTATTATCTCTTTAATCGATACGGAAAGTAATTTTCAGGCGAGTAAAATTTCTCACACTGGTGACGTTTCCATTGCTCAAGTAAACGTTGATGTCTGGAATAAAGAATTTCAAAGATTAAAACTTCCGCTAATAAAAAAGGGAAAGCTCAAACAAATCCAACAAGGTTACGCCATTGATACTATGGCCAGAATTTTGGCCATCTTAAAAAAACGTCATGAAAAAAAGGACCGTCGCTGGTATGCTCGTTACCATTCTAATACTAAGAAATATAAATGGGACTATTTAAGTAAAATTGAAATCCGCATGAAAATGCTCGAACAAAATTCGTCTTTGCAAGTTCTTGCCATGGACTAAAGTTAGCCTTCATCTTCTCTTATAAAAAACAAAAAGTTTGTAAGATATCTTAAGATTTTTTTTTCACCGCTCTGCCCTTGTCAATGTTAATTTACATCTTATCTTTATGTGACAGAGGAAGGTTAACTCCCGGATCACCCAGGAAAACTGGATAATTGAAACTAAGAAAGTCATTTTTAGGAAGAGGATGAAGGCGCAATGAAAAAAAGAAAGTTGGTTAAAGAAAATTTTTATCTCTTTTTGTTGGCGGCACTTATCGGAATATTATGTAACTATTTTGTTTCAAAAGCCATGTATGCAGATAAACCTGCACTCAATGAATCAAAAATTTTGCAAGTTTTTGATCTCCCAACTCACCGAAGTTAATTAACAATTTCGGTCTGTCATTTGGGCAAAAGCCCTTCAAAAGTTGGAGTTAATCTTAGATGAAGTTAAAAAAAAGGGAGTAAAAACGACTCCCTTTATTTTTTTATCTATTTCCGTTAACTGGACCTTTATTTTTTGGCCCTGCATCTTTATTAGGAGCAATATTTTGAGTAGCTCCAAATTCTCGCCTAAACATTTTTTTAATAGAAGTTTCACTTTGAGCAGTCTTTCTAAACGTGTCTGGGATTTGTAGCTGGTCTGCACATCTGACACAAATCCACTCTGCATCTGTTGTTGGATTACGGTGAAAATATCTTTCAACATCAGGTCTTACTTGATCACAAACTTCACAAAAATTCCGCTGCTCTTGATGAACAACTGTCTCGGTAAGTTGTTTTTTTGCCACTTTTTCTCTGGCGTTTTGCGATTTCGCATCACTCGTAGGCTTAAGTCCTGCACCCATTAAAGCATCTTTCAAACTTTTCATTCTCATACTCCTCAATATTGCCCAAGAGATTAACATAGATTTTTATAATTGAGAACTAATCTCAATGAAGACTTAGGGCCAGATAAATAAAGCCGACTAAAACAATCGGCTTAACTTTGAACTAAAGCTAATCAAAAGAAAACTTTTCAAAGCGTTTAATCATTTTCATAATTAAGTAAGTAATTAATTTTAAGGATGAAATTGATGAGTAAATTTATGATGTTTTTAGCGATTCTTATCGCGTTAATTAGCCATGCCGATGCTAGTACCCTTTTTAAAATAGCTCCCTACACCCTCGTCCATACCAACAAAAACTTTCTTTTGAACTTCCAGCTCAATGAAGATGCAGAATTAAGTATAGAAGATGGACAGAAAAATTTTTCGCCAATTAAGTATCTTAAAAACCAGCAATATCAAGTTGAGCTTACGCCTAGTCTTTGCGGTGAAGAAAAAGAAATTCGCATAACGAGAAAAACGACAAATGCTTTAAAATCTGACGTTGTATTCGAGAGAAAACTCCCTAAAGCAGATTGCCCAAATGCCGTAAGTAACTACAATGATGAATTCGTCTTTGGCTTTATAAGCGACACTCAAGAATTTGAAGATCGTCATCATGAAGTGGCAAAAGTCATTGCTCATCACCATTCTCTAGAGCCTATTCGTTTTATCGTCAATGGTGGAGATGTGGTTCAGACTGGGGATGATGAGAATGAATGGTTTAAATATTTTAGTGGTGGAAGTGCCTATCTTTTAGATATTCCTCAAATTGCAGCCATTGGAAATCATGACTATCGTGGAAATCCAAGAATTGCCATTCCTCCCCTTTTTAAAAAATATATGAGATGGGATGGTGCTGAACAGTATGGAAATTTATTTTATGAGTTTAAAAAATTTAATTTGATTATTTTTAATAGCAATCTACATATCAGTTTAGGTCAAATCGAAAAAACATTTTGGCAATGGATTGAAGATAAAATCGTTACGTCTAAAAATCAAAATAAACCAGTTATCATTGCCACTCATTTTCCAGCTTATTCATCTTCACTTAATCGTTTCACCGCTGAAGGTGTGATAAAAATTCGCTCCACATTAGTACCTATGTTAGAAAAATACAAAGTGCCTCTTTTATTAAGTGGACACACTCATATGTACGAGCGTTCATTTAAAAATGGAGTGAACTATGTTGTGGCAGGCCCTGCCGGTGGAAAGCCCAATAAGCCAAGTGATAAAAATCCCTACAAAATTGCCTTTGATCAAAACGCTTTAACTTTTACCAAAATTAAAGTTTCCAACAAATTATTATTTATTGAAACTTATAATGAAGAAAATCGTCTGATAGATTCAACCACAATTAATCTTTAATCCTAACCGTAATAAAGAGCACTTCATAAGTCACCCGAGGGGTCAGGTCTACTTGTGAAGTGCCCATTAACAAAAGACAGTTTAAGCTGTCAATTAAAGATGGTGTCTAAAAACTCTTCGTCAAGGTTAGGCTTATATCTTTTCTAAAGTATCTTTTCTAAAAATTGCTGATAAATCTCGTGTGAGTGTTTGCCGTAACCTCCGGCCATTACATACGATTGAGGTATTTTTAACTCTTCTAAAAAATGAAAAACCATCAAATCTCTTTGGAGCATTTCTTCTTTAGTTAATTTTAATAAACTTGTACTCGGAAGCTCATCTAATTCATAGGGATCTGATCCATTCACCACAATGGCGAGATCGGGCAAAGGATAATTTGTTTTTAACTTTTCTAAACCTTTTTGTAATAAAGATAAATATTCTCGATTTGAATGCTCATCAACTTCGATATCGATATTTGAAGGAATAAACCATGGATCTTTTAAAGGATCCCCACTATCAAGAGGCCATCCATTTTTCATATGAATGGATAGTGTAATAATCGTTGGATCATTTTTCGTTAACTCACTAGTCCCATCACCTTTATGAGCGTCAACATCAATCACCCACGCTGTTTTTATTTTTTGATGGGCCTGAAGTTTTCTAATTGTTAAAACGATATCATTGAGCATGCCAAAGCCTCTCCCCCCGAAACTCATCGCATGGTGCATACCTGCGCCAAAATGATAACTAAACCCAGTCTCTAATGCTTTTAGAGATGAGGCATAGGTCATTGAGACTCTTTTAAGAATAATCGCAAAACCACTGATTAAGGACTTTTTAGCGATAGTTGGATCGTAGCGATGATATTCGCCTAATTCATTTACTAGCTCAAAACATTTTAACATCTCTTGCTCTAGTGACTTATCATCATCAAGTAATTTTGAAATATATTCTTTATCATGGACGCGCTCTAGATCTTCACGACTAAATATCTCTACACCAGACATATCGGTAAAAGTTAGGTTTGGGTGTTTGTTTTTTAATGCTTCAAATATTTTTTTTGCACGATCAGGAGCAATCGGAATTAAAATTCCATAATCAGGCATGATAAAATCACAAACTGGATTATAAAAAATAGATTTCATGAAAAGCCCCTTGGTTAATTGATCAATTACTGTATTTAATTAAGAATTAGGCTATTATAATAAACATGATGATAAAGACCAACCCTAATCAATTTCCAGCAGAAGATCGTGAAATCCTTCTAGAACTCATTGATTATTTATCAAAAAATCCCAGTATCTTCATTGATCCTCAAAAAATTTTACGTCATCGTGGTCTAAGTAGTAAAAAAATCCTTAGTCTATTTGAATTCTTAGAAAAGGAAAAAATTGGTAAGAAAATTTATCCTTTTCAATCGTCAAATATGGCCGTCAAACTCATTCCACATTTCAAATTTTACTTTTTTGATCATTCTCTTTTCAAAGACCAATCCTCCCTTTTTCGTCCCGACCAAAAAGGAGCATTGCTCGAACAAGATTTCTTCTCAAGAATCTATGAAGATAATCTTCTGATAAATACTTTTAGAACCACTGATTCTATAGAAGTCGATTTCATCATTCAAAAAATTGATTCAGATGTCTTATGGGCCTTTGAAATCAAAAAAGATCAGTTCATCTATGCAGCCGATCTTGCGGGCCTGCACTATTTTGACAAAAATTTTTCAGGAGAAAAATCTCTCATCGTCGCCCATTGTGGCAGCAGAAATAATTTTGAAGGAAAAATTCATGTTATGCCAATAGACGAAGCGATTAAAGCCTTTCAACAGGTGACCTAGAAATATCAAGACCTTAATCACATAAGACATATGTCCTATTCCTTTATTTCTTAAAACTATTCGAATTCCTATGACATAGATCAGATGATTTCTTTCAAGAATTCATTGAATCTCTTTCCATGAACAAAAAATTATCAATAAATATCTATTTATTTTCTGCGATTCTATCGCTTGTTTTGAGCACTATTTTAAATTTTGCTTTTTATAAAAATCTCCTCAAAACATACCCCCTAGATGGCAATATTGTTTTTCTCAGTTCTGTAGCACTCTTGTTATTCCTGCTCTTTTTTATCTTTATTAATCTCATTAGAGTTCGTCGATTTAACTACCACTTCCTTTTTTTCTTCTTTCCCGTAATTTTGATTATTGCTTACACCATGAACACTTACGGTACAATTTACGATGATGCCATGATCATTAATATTCTTCAGACAAATAGCGAAGAAACCCTAGAGCTTTTGAGTTTGACCTTTTTCATGTACT
>JAKLJM010000472.1 GCA_023151145.1 Bacteriovoracaceae bacterium
TAAAATTTCAGAACGAATTACTGCCAGGCAAATACAATGTGAACTATAGTTGCCTGAAATAACTTTTGCACGCAGCTTAACATGACTTCGATAATTATATTTTTTTGATCCAAGTCTATGTTAACAAAAGTGGCTTCACCTTGAGGAGACCATTTTTGTTCATCACTACACGATAAACATCTGACTTTACTTTCGATTGTTCATCATGATTCTGAGTCTTGGAATCGAAGTTTTGCGGACTTAACTGATAATCTACTATTATGTAAAAATAATAAACTTTATTAGTAGTTACTTTTGAAAAATGTCCATCTTTATTCAACAGAACAATATCTTTTTGAGGATCATCAAGATGCTTCAGATAACGCTCGAGATTTATACGTAAATTATCTTGAAGTGCGCAATGATTTCCGTCCAAAGACATTTCTTTGATTAGGGAAAAATGTCTTTTCAAATGAATAACATCCTCTTGAAGATAATTTTCTGCCTCCGAAACACAAGATTTTTTTCTAATCGCCTGAATCACTGGTGAAATCTCTGAAGGATCCAAAATCTTGATCCATTCCTTTATTTTTCCTAGATGACCATTTTCAGTTTTTAAATTATACTCGCTGTCAGGCAAGAATCTGACCACATAATTTAGTAAATAATTTCTACCAAGATCTTTGAGTCGGTCTCTAAGCACATACAAAGCCATACCAAACATAGCAATAGAAATCCCACCAAAGCTATAATCAATAGCACTTGGGCTTCCATAATGCTGAACCACTCCTGCCGCTATAGCAGCAAAACTGGCTCCGATAGCTGCCATTGGTTCTGTTAACTTTTTGATTGTTTGTTTTTTTAAAACTTGGATAAACATCTTGGCCTGAAAAAACTTTTTCATCTGGCCTAATCTGACAATCAACAATTCACTATTCTCTAGCTGTGACATTTGTTTTAAAGTGATATTATGCTTTTTTTGATAAAGCATTTCCTTACTTAAATAAAATTTCAATTTATCATCGAACTCATTCCAATAAGTTTCTGGAATTGTTGTCTCTTTACCTAGTCTTTTATTTTGATAAAAAATGTCTTTTATTTTCCCCAAAGCTTCAACATATAAGTGATGTATGTACTCATCTAATAATTGAACAACGGGAATATTTATCGCCTCAACTTTATCCGTGGCAGCTCTTAATGCAGACACAAGATCATTCAGAGCCTCCAGTTTATTCATCAAATCAGCAAAATCTTCTTTAAAACCAAGATGATTGCGCAGATGGGATTGAATTAAAGTCAAATCCTTCTTTGCCTTACTACTAATAGCTTTGATATATTCACCCATAAATGCACCTAATGATTGAACTTGGGAATATATATCCTGAAGAATAATTTGCTTTTCTTCATGCAATAGAGCATCCGAATGAGAGTAGGAACTAATAATTTTTTCTAAAAGTATTAACTTATTCTTAAGTTCATCTAACCTAAACTTACTATTTTGAGGAATAAACAACCTTTGACGTGAAAAAAAATCAACTGAAATTTCATACTTATTGTAAGATCTTAGCTGAACATTTTTGGGTAGAAAAAAATAAAGATCAACAACGCCTTGAACACTTTCCTTTTGGAATTGTAACATCGACTTCAGTTCTAGATTATGATCATCGTGCCTTTTAAGTATTATCTCCCAAGC
>JAKLJM010000023.1:0-2003 GCA_023151145.1 Bacteriovoracaceae bacterium
CAGGAAATATTGAAATTTCAATCATTAATGCGGTAGCTGTTTTAGTTATCGCTTGTCCATGTGCTTTGGGCTTAGCGACCCCGACGTCAATCATGGTGGGAACAGGTGTGGCCGCAAAGCTTGGTGTTTTAATTAAGGATGCTGAGGCTCTAGAAATTACTCATTCAGTTACAGTTGTTGCCTTTGATAAAACGGGAACGTTGACAGAGGGAAAACCAGAGCTCGTCAATTTTATTGCTCATAATAATAATGATCAAGCTTTTCAGTATGCGGCCAGTATTCAAACCACCAACGAGCATCCACTTGCTAAAGCTGTTGTCAAAAATGCGAAAGAAAATAATATTGTTTTTCTCGAAGTGAATGACGTGCAAAATATTCCAGGTTTTGGGATTCAAGGCGTGATCAATGGTGAAAAATATATTCTAGGAAATTTAAAGCTCTTAGAAAAAAATCAAATTTCAACAGTTGAATATGATGAAGACAGAAAAATATATCTGGAAAGCGGTCATACCATTTCTTATTTGGCCAATTTGGATAAAAAAGAAGTTACAGCACTTCTTGTTTTTTCCGACACTATTAAAAAATCATCTTTTGAAGCCATAAAATCTTTGCATAAAAATGGAATTAAAACAGTGATGATTACCGGGGATAATTTAGGAGCTGCTAAAAAAGTGGCCGATGCTTTGGGGATCGATGAAGTTTATGCAGAGGTTTTACCAGAAGAAAAATCCCAAGTAGTGCAAAAGCTAAGAGCAAAAGGTTTAATTGTGGCCATGGTGGGGGATGGAATTAATGATGCTCCAGCATTAGCTGAAGCTCATGTGGGCTTAGCGATGTCGAGTGGTTCTGATGTGGCCATGCATACGGCAGGGATAACATTGATGCGTTCTGACCCTTTACTCATTGCAGACGCCATTGATATTTCTAAAAAAACGTATCGAAAAATTTTACAAAATTTATTTTGGGCCTTTATTTATAATATTGTTGGAGTACCACTGGCAGCTTTCGGAGCACTAAACCCGATTATCGCAGGCGGTGCTATGGCCTTAAGTAGTGTGAGTGTTGTTACGAATGCTTTAATGCTTAAAAATTGGAAACGAAAAATTTAAATTAGGTTAATACTAGGAGAATAAAATGAACATCGGTGAAGCCTCCAAAAAATCAGGAGTCTCGGCAAAGCTTATTCGTCATTATGAATCCATCGGCATTATTCCTAAGGCCTCTCGCGCACTTTCAGGTTACCGAACGTATTCAGAAAAAGAAGTCAATATTCTTAGGTTTGTTAAACGATCTCGAGGTTTAGGTTTCTCTATGGAAGAGATTAAGAAATTGGTAGGACTTTGGAGAAATAAAAAAAGGGCGAGTCTCGAAGTTAAAAATTCATGAACTTCAAAGCATGGTGGATTCGCTAAAACATCTTGCTAATAATTGTCATGGAGATGATCGTCCTGAGTGTCCTATTTTAGAGGAATTGGCCGATGGCCCTGTTAAATGTCATTAATATTCAATAGGTTAGCATGGCTTTTACTTTATTTTGTCCCGTTACCACGATTACTGTCAGCTTTTAAAGAGGGGTCTGTAAGTTTTATAAGGTCAATTGTGGGCCATCCAAAAATCCTCTAAAATGAACAAGAAATAAATAAGATCGCTTAGAAGTGTAAACGTTTCTGAGTTTGGAGGTTCTATGTTCAACATCGGTGATTATGCTGTTTGCCCAGGACACGGAGTGGGTCAAATTGTAGACATTGAAGAAAGAGAGCTAGGTAACTCCATAAAGACTTTCTTTATCATTAAAATTTTGGCCAATGGAATGACTGTCATGGTTCCCACTGACAGTGAAACTGGAATTCGTGGACTTGTTAATCAAAATGAAATCGAAGAAGTATTTTCATTATTAAATAATCATGACATTAAAGTTGATAATTCAACTTGGAATAGACGTTACCGCGAATATTCACTAAAGATTAAAACTGGTTCAGTTATTGAAATTGCAGAAGTTTTAC
>JAKLJM010000023.1:2031-15367 GCA_023151145.1 Bacteriovoracaceae bacterium
AAGAGCAAAAAAAGCTTAAGTTTTGGCGAGAAAAAAATGTTAGATCAGTGTCGAGAGCTTCTAGTCCAAGAAATCTCACTTAAAGTTGGCTCTGATAAATTACAAACAGCAGATAAAATAAACTCATTTTTCAACTAAATATTGAAACTGGTCTAAAAAAGATCAGTTTCATTTTCCGTAAGCTTTGGTATCCTATTACTCATTGATAAATTCAATTAAAGGTAAAGGGTCCGAGCATGCAAAAAATCAAAATCTTCAACAACCTTACTCGATCAAAAGAAGAATTAAAAACAGTGACCCCAGGTCTCGTGAAGTTTTATTCTTGTGGACCGACCACATACGATTTTCTTCATGTGGGTAACGCTCGTGCTTTAGTGGTTGGGGATCTTTTTCACCGCGTGATGAAAAGCCTTGGTTATCAAGTCACTTTTGTCAGAAATTATACCGACGTTGATGATAAAATTATTGACCGTGCCAATGAGTTAAAAGTTAGTTCAATTGAACACGCTGATCGTTTCGTTAAAGAATGCGAAAAAGATATGCAGTATCTAGGAATGATTCCTGCTACTTTTACTCCAAAAGTAACTGAAACTATGAAAGAAATTATTCAAATGATTGAAGATTTGATTAAGAACGGTTTTGCTTACGAAATTAATGGTGAAGTTCTCTATCATGTTCCACTCTTTAAAGAGTATGGAAAGCTGTCAAAAGTTCAATTAGAGTCTCTTCAACATGGAATTCGCGTTGAAGTCGATGGCCATAAAAAACACCCTTCTGATTTTGTTTTGTGGAAGCCAGCAAAATCTGGAGAACCATTTTGGGAATCGCCATGGGGCAATGGTCGTCCAGGTTGGCATATTGAATGTTCGGCCATGGCGAAAAAATATTTAGGTAAGACGATTGATCTACACCACGGTGGAGTTGATTTACAATTTCCTCACCATGAAAATGAAATTGCCCAATCTGAAGCCGCCAATTCATGTGAGTTTTGTCATACTTGGGCCCATAATGAATTTTTAAATTTTGGCTCAGAAAAAATGAGTAAGTCTCTTGGCAACGTGGTTACGATTAGAAAATTTGTTGAAACGTATTCTGGTGAAGTTTTAAGACATATTCTATTGTCAGTTCATTACCGCTCAAAGCTTGATTGGTCTGAAGAAGCTATTGAAAAAGCGGTTCAAGAAATGGAGAGGATTCATCAATTTACGATTGACCTAAAAAAAGCCTTCATCAATGGCGTTATTGGCGAAGAGATGGTGACTGATTTAATTGTTACTGAAGAAAAAATTAAAGAAGAGTTGGCCAATGATTTTAATGTGCCAGCGGCAATGGGATTATTTTTTGGAATGATTAAAGATTTTAATCGTGTCTCAAAGATGGGAGCACTAAATACAAATTATGCTAAAAAATTAAGAGAAATAACTTCATTTATTCAAGAATCAACTGGTCTTGTGCATAAAGATGCAGAAGACATTATGAAAAAATTAAATCAAACGAAAAAGAATTTAAAAGGTTCGTCAGCTGGAGATGAAGGTCAAATCGAAAAACTTATCGAAGAAAGAAAAATTGCTCGCTCAACTAAAAATTGGGCGCGATCAGATGAGATTAGAGCAGAGCTTACAAAGCTTGGTGTTGAAGTTAAAGATAATCCAGATGGAACAGTTTCTTGGACGTATAAAGCATAAAAAAAAAGGGCCCAAATTGGCCCTTTTTTTATATAAAATATTCTGGAGCGAGTTCACGTTCATTGTAGCGATTGGCCATACTTCTGCCATAGGCACCAGCATTATCAATAACAATTAAGTCATCGCTCTTTAACCTTGGAAGTTTTCTTTGGGCCCCAAAAATATCAGTAGATTCACATATTGGTCCAACGATGTCAGTCGAAATAAGTTTTGTGCTTTTTTCGTAGGGATATACCTCGTGATAAGCTTCGTATAAAGCAGGACGCATGAGATCGTTCATGCCAGCATCAATAATAGTAAAGTGGCAATCTTCACTTTGTTTTGTGCGAACAACTTTAGAGACTAGTACTCCCATTTTACCTACGAGAATTCTTCCTGGTTCAAATACAATTCTTGGAATTAAGAGTGGATCAACTTTTTTAAAATAGTGTCGATGAAGGGATTGATAGACGGCCTTCATATAAGTTTTAATACTTGCTAATTCTTTTCTATCTTCCTCTGTATAATCAATTCCTAGACCTCCACCGACATCTAAAAATTCAATGGGGTACTTTAAGCTCATGGCCAGATCACACATCTCTTTTATGGCTTTTTCAGTTGCTTTTAGTTCTGTGAGCTGAGAGCCGATATGGATGCTTAAACCCACAAGTGTTGAGTGAGTCCAGAGACTATCGTTTAATAACGCTTCTTCTATATCGCTTCTAAGAAGGCCAAATTTATGAGTCTTATTACCAGTTGAAATATGCTTATGTGTTTTAGCATTGACTCGAGGATTTAAGCGAAAAGCAATTCTTGCTACTTTATTTTCTTTTTTAGATAAATCGTTAATCATTTCCAATTCTTCAATGCTTTCAACATTAAAAGAATAAATGCCATAGGGATGTGAGCGTAGGGCAAAGATAATTTCGTCTCGAGTTTTGCCGACTCCTGAAAAAACAATTTTTTGAGGATTAATACCAGCTTTTAGAGCAGCTTTTAATTCACCAACTGAAACAACATCCGCGCCTGCGCCGCTTTTTTTAAGTAGAGTTAAAACTTCGTGATTAGGATTTGCTTTAACTGCAAAGCAAACGAGTGGGTTAGGGATCTTAGCCTTTAAGGCTTCACTATAGAAAGCTTTATAAGTTTCTGTCATTGTTTTCTTTGAGTAAAGATAACAAGGAGTTTTCTTATTTTTCATGATTTTTTGTAAATCATGTCCTTCAAAGCTAAGTTTATTTTTTTGGTATTTTAATGGGGTTGGAAGTAGTGTTTTCATAAATACTATAATAACTTAAAGCTATGGCGAATAAAGAAAAAAAAGCACTTTTTAAATTGAAAAATCCCTTTTCTCCTGGTGGAGATCAACCTCGTGCCATCAAAGAGCTGGTGGAAGGTTTTTCGCTGCATAATAAAAAAGAACAAACCCTTTTAGGGGTAACGGGTTCTGGTAAAACTTTTACTATGGCAAATGTTATTCAAGCACTAGGGAAAAAAACTTTAGTATTGGCCCATAATAAAACTTTAGCCGCCCAGCTTTATGC
The DNA here is from genome assembly GCA_023151145.1 of Bacteriovoracaceae bacterium. GTDB lineage: Bacteria > Bdellovibrionota > Bacteriovoracia > Bacteriovoracales > Bacteriovoracaceae > Bacteriovorax. Next base: position 5,240 of record JAKLJM010000023.1, read on the forward strand.
AGAATTTAAAGAATTTTTTCCAGAAAATGCCGTAGAGTATTTTGTTTCTTATTACGATTATTATCAACCAGAAGCCTATGTGGCGGGAACTGATACCTATATTGAAAAAGATGCTTCGATCAATGATGAAATTGATAAACTCCGCCATAGTGCTACAAGAAATTTAATAGAGCGTGATGATGTTATCGTCGTAGCTTCTGTCTCTTGTATTTATGGTATTGGGGCAAAAGATGAATATGATGCGCAAAAAACTAAAGTCTTTGTCGGGGATCAACTTGACCGTGATGATTTTTTAAGAACTCTCGTCTCTATTCAATACGAAAGAAATGATATTGATTTTTCACGTGGGACATTTCGCGTGCGCGGGGATTTAGTAGAAGTTTTTCCCGCCCATGAAGATGCGAATGTTATTCGTCTAGAATTTTTTGGAGACGAAGTCGATTCTATTACAATAGTTGATCCATTAAGAGGAAAAATTCTTGAAAGCTTAAGTGCTGTAACGATTTTTCCTAAATCTCATTATGTTGTTGGAGAAGAAAAGCTTAAAAGTGCTATTGAGGCCATAAAAATTGAATTGCGTGATAGGCTCCAAGAACTCGAAAAAGAACAAAAACTTGTTGAGAAACAACGATTAGAGCAAAGAACAATGTATGATCTTGAGATGATGGAAGAGCTTGGTTATTGTTCTGGGATTGAAAATTATTCAAGACATTTAACCGGGGCAAATCCAGGGGACCCACCACCAACGTTGATTGATTATTTTGATAAAAATTTTTTAATGATTATCGACGAGTCTCACATTACCATTTCTCAAGTTGGCGGGATGTATCGAGGGGACCGTGCGAGAAAAGAAAATCTTGTGAATTTTGGCTTTAGGCTTCCATCAGCTCTTGATAATAGGCCACTAAAATTTGATGAATTTGAAGCTCGAGAAGATTTGGTCATGTACGTTTCGGCCACTCCGGGAGATTTTGAATTAAAGAAAACCCATGGTGAATATGTCGAACAAGTCATTCGTCCAACTGGATTATTAGATCCGGTCATTGAAGTGAGAAACGCTGAAACTCAAGTAGATGATCTTTTAGAAGAAGCTAAAAAAATTATTAAAAAAGGGTTTAGAGTTTTAATTACAACTTTAACAAAAAAACTGGCCGAAGAGCTAACCTCTTATTATGTGAGTGTCGGTATGAAGGTAAAGTATCTACATTCTGATATTGATACACTAGAGAGAATGGAAATTATTCGTGATCTTCGCAATGGTGAGTTTGATATTCTCGTTGGGATTAACCTTTTAAGAGAAGGTTTAGATATTCCAGAAGTCGCATTGGTTGGAATTTTAGATGCCGATAAAGAGGGTTTTTTACGTTCTGAACGCTCATTAATTCAAACCATAGGTCGTGCTGCTCGAAATAGTGAAGGGAAAGTTATTTTATACGCTTATAAAATGACTCCAAGTATGGATCGCGCTATTTCAGAAACCAATCGAAGAAGAAAGATTCAAGAAGATTTTAATTCTAAAAATGGAATAACTCCTAAAACTATTCTTAAAGCTGTTTCTGGTGGGGTGATTGAAACACTCCGAGGAACCAAAGGTGGAAAGGGAGGAAAAAAATCAAAAACCAAAGTTACCGAATTGTCGCTTGAAAGTATTGATAAACGTATTAATGAATTAAAGGCTGAGATGAAAATTGCAGCGAAAGAATTACGTTTTGAAGATGCTGCCAAGATGCGCGATGAGATTAAATCATTAACGGAAATGCGTTTAGTTCTCTAGCTAAAAGGTGATGATTATCTATTTGAGAAATTCCAATCGATATTGGACTTCTTTTAGATGCGAAAATCTAAACAATGTCCTTTTTAAATCGTCTTTAAAACCTAGTTGCCCAGCAAATGAGTCCGCTTCGATTTGGGCCTTTAGACGATTAATCTTTCTTTCATGATGTTTATAATAAATATGGCCTAGTTCGTGAGCAAGTGTAGCACTGGCCTCAGTAATTAATGTAGTGGACATCATTTTAAATAGGTCTGGAAAGACAACGATTACGTATTCGTTTTTGAGGTTTCCAACAGCAAAGCTTAATTCCGCATGAGAATAGATGAAACTCACCTTATTTTTAGTAAAATATCTAAAATGTTCATCCTTAAATTCATCGAAGATTAATTGAAAACATTTTTCAACTTCTTTATTTTTGAAAATCCATTCATGTTCAGGATTATTTTTAAAATTTTTATAAAATTGATCTTTATAGTTGGTGAATGATTTTAGTATTTCCATAGCTATTTAATCGGCGTTTTAAATTATTAATTTAATGGCGTCATTTTTTCTCGGCTTTTCATTTTTGTGAGATCTATTAAGATATTGATTATGAAGTGTTTATTTTTATATTGCGTACTGTTTTTGTCGGGTAAAGTGTTGGCCATTGAGTCTCTAGATGGATTTTTGGTTGAAGGCTATGACGACCGTTTCCGGGTTATTTCTCCTCAAAAATTCAAAGCAAAAATGGAAGTGATTGTTGAAAACAAAACATTGGTTAAGTTAGTAGGCCGTTTGCATCTCAATAATGCACCAAAGCCTATTTTTTATACTATCCAACCAGGTAGTTATGAAAAAAAAATTATTGATATTAAAAAAGGGGATATTCTCCATTTTGTCCCTTTGTCCCCTCCCTTTCAAGAAGTTGAATTAATTATTGGAAACAAAATATATGAGATTCCACCAAAAAAGTAATATAACTAAAACTGTTATTGTTATCTCAGATATTCATCTTGGAGCTGGTGCAAGAGTCCATGGGCGTCGTAATTTTTTAGAGGATTTCCACTACGATAAAGAAATGGTGGAGTTTTTAGAATACTTTTCGGCCGGACATTATCTTGATCGAGAAGTTGAGCTTATTATAAATGGTGATTTTTTCGATTTGCTAGCGGTACCTTTCATTCAGTATTTTGATGATGAATTTTGGAGTGAAAAAGCTGCATTAGAAAAGTTGAAATTTATTATTAATGCTCATCGTGAAGTTATTCAAGCGCTTGTGAATTTTGCTTCTTTCCCAAAAAATAGAATTGTTTATATTGTTGGAAATCATGATGCTGAAATGATTTTTGATTCGTTAGGAAAATATTTTTTAGATTTATTTCCAGAAAAAGATCGTTCTCGAGTGAAGTTATTACACAACCATGATGAAGCTTATTTACCAGTACCTGGAATTGTTATCAAGCATGGCCATGAATATGAACTAGCCCATGCATATGATCCAAAATCATCAATTGCTGAAGATCAATTGGGTAATAAATACTTTATCCCTCCTTGGGGTTCTTATTACGTCACTAGAGTTATCAATAAATTTAAAGAAGGTCGTGATTACATCAATGCCGTTCGACCTGTGAATAAGTTTATTATTAATGGATTAATTTATGATTCGCTTTATACGTTTAGATTTTTATTGGCGAATTTTTATTATTTTTTAATGGTTCGATTTCTTTTAATTTTTAAACAAAATAAAACGATCGCTGAAGTTTTTAAGCATGCTAAAAATGAGATTACTCTTTTTCAAGATTATGAAGCCTTGACTGAAAATTTCATTAAGGGCGATCCAAATGTTAAGGCATTAATTGTAGGTCATACTCATGATCCAATTTTTCGTGAATATGACGATGGTTCCATTTTTATTAATACGGGAACATGGACTAAAATGTACAATCTAGATTTCTCTAAAAATTTTAATGGTGCTAGGTTAACTTACGCAAAAATTGATGTTCGCGATGAAGAGAAGCAAGAGTCTTTTTTACCAGAATCAGATAATGCCAATCAAGTGCAAGTTAATAATTTTTCTCATCTTGATATTAATCTATTTGAGTGGCGTGGAAGAACAGATTTACCATTTAAAGAATTTCGATAAATCTAAATTTTAGGCTGGATTTTCAGAGTCAAAAAAGATGGTTTCTACATCTTTAAAATGACTTTCGATTTTAGATTTCAGTCTTTGAATTCCAAATTTTTCAGTGGCGTGGTGTCCTGCTGCAAACATTGTAATGCCTGATTCTCTTGATTCATGATAATGGTGTTCACTCATTTCACCAGTGAGATAGGCATCCAAGCCGTCTTGTAAGGAAAGTTGCCACTCATCACGAGCACCACCAGTTATGATTCCAATATTACTTATTAATTTTGCTTCTTCAGGAATGGCGACTAGGATATTTCTTTGTAGTTTAGTTTGTAAAACTGTAGAGAGTTCACGGGCGTCTATTGGCGATTTAAATTCACCCTTCACTCCAATATAAGTTTTTTTATATAATCCAAAGGGAGATATATTTTGTAAGTCCAATAAATCCGCGAGTGCTTTGGCATTCCCAAATTCTAGATTTGCATCAAGTGGCAGGTGATAGCCAAAAAGCGAAATATCATTCTTAAGTAGTGGGGAAACTCGATGATAAAATGCGCCTGTTAAAGGACGAGTCCCATGAAATTTCCAAAATAGCCCATGATGAACAATTAAACAATCAGCTTTGGCCAATACTGCTTTTTCCACTGATTCTTTTGTCGCTGAAACAGCAAAAGCAATTTTTTGAATCTTTTCTTTGCCCTCAATTTGTAATCCATTAGGGCAATAGTCTTCAAAAAGTTCAGGTTGAAGCCATGTTTTTAATTGTTTTTCTAGTTCAGATTTTAAAATACTCATTATTGATTTAGTTCGCTAATATTTTCAGTTTTAAATTTCATCATGAAATCTTTTAAATCTCTTGATTCTAGATTTTCTTTAATTTTTAAAACCATTGTTTGTAACTCTTCATTGTCAGGATTTAGGGCCAAGGCTTTTTGAAATTCATCAATGGCCAGCTCATACTCATTCATCGCAAAATAAGCTCGTCCTGCATTTATAAAAGCAAAGTCTCTATTCTGGTAGGAAAGTGATTTTTTCGCCATATTAAACCATTTTAATGAATCTTTAGCGAAACCTTCATTTAAAAGATACACGCCATAGTCATTATAAGGTGCTCCATAGTCTGAGTCAGTCTTAATGGCCTTGAGGCAATATTCTTTAGCCTTTTCTATACTATTCTCTTTAGCAGAGAGATGACCTAAAAGTGTGAAGATTTCGGCCGTCGTTTTAAAGTTTTTTGCTTTATTAAAACAATCTCTAGCTTCGTTGTATTTCTTGTTTAGTAAAAAGAAATGACCTTTTTTTAAGTGTCGATCATATAGTTCTTCTTTTTTATAATCAACAATTTCAATAATGGCATGCTCTAAATTTTGGTAACTAGTGAAAACATTTTCATTAATTTGAAAAAACTTTATACCATTTTCAGTTTTTACTAAATCACTTAATGTAAAACGTGGAATCTGAACTTCTAATTCAGTATGTGCACGAACCTTTTGATGTAATTCAAAGGCACCGTAGTAAAGGGTGTTGATGAAATGAATGGAGGTATTCAAAACATGGTGATTTAAAAGTGATAATTTCAAATATGATTCAAATAAGTGATTAATCTCTTTTAATTCTTTAACTAAAGAACTTGCTTTGTGATCGAGTGTACTTTCTTTAAAAGTGAAATTCAATTGATCAGAAAGACATGATTTACATTCATTAATTAAGTTGATGATTTCTTTTTTGATGACTGGAAGGTGAGTGATGTCTGCATGGTCATGTAAAACAAAAATAAGTCGGTCTAAATAATTTTGAACATTGAAGAGTTCAACTTGTATGAGCTCTTTAGTAGCAATTTGGTTTTCTTCCATAAAAATCCTCACTTCCATATGATCATTATGACTAATAATTCATTTATATGTAAACTTGTTTCATCCTGAGACAAGCTTACATTTTATATCAAAGCAAAATTAGTGCCGAGATTAAATGGCTGAAGTTTTAGCGAGATTTTACATTAATCCCTTTGAAATTTATCAAATATGGCGAATATGGTCCGTATTTTTGTTCTAAATTCTGGAGTCTATTTGGGTCTAGTGGACAAGTGACTTTTTGGCCACTTTTTTGAGATAATTCCTTTAACTGATACTTCACCTTTGCTACCATCGTCCATGTTCTGTATTCAGAGCAATTGATAGCTTCATCCCAAGCATCATCTACATATCTAGACCAATCAATATCTTTTACCTTTAACCATTTATTATTTTCACAGGTAATATACGGCCCCCAGTTTTCCCCAAGGATGTCGTCATTTTTTTGTAGTATGTGATTCCAAAAACGCATGCCATTAAATTCAGCGGCTAAATCCCCATAGGAAATAACCCCAGTGGTCCATGCTCCTAAGAGACCATATTCATCTCCAAAACCAATATTTGCAGTTTCTTCAATTGAATTTTTCTTTAGATAAAATGATTTGAAATAAGAAAATCCAGTTCCAGAAAAATGTTCAAATTTATCTGTACCAATTAAACGTTCGTTCACTAAAATAAGACTTGCAGAAGGATCATAAATTTTTCTGGCCATAAAGCCTGTTACCACAGCATCTTTAATTCTGAATTGACCGTAAATAGAATCTTTATGTGGGGTTTTTGTACGCTCTAGTTCTTTTGAATCAATGATATATTTTGCAAACTTTCCTATATATCCATTTTTAAATTCTTTACGAAGGGCCTTATAGAGTCCTGCTTCGTTACATAGATGTTCTTCTTTATTTAGCTTTGTGATTACTTCAACCATCAATTCATTTCCATACTGATTTATCAGAGGAGCTGAATTTTTTATATTTGCTTGTCTTATATTGAAATTATCTACTTCAGCAGCTTGTAAGGGGAGAAACGACAATAATAGAGTTTTTAATACTATTTTAGTAAATAACATAAACCATCCTAAATTTTGATTAGGATGGTTTAAGGTTTATGAGATGTTTTGTTAAGGGGATATGTAAAAATTACTTAGCTTGTTGGTACTCTAATAATCGGCTACCTTCTGAGCTAACTTCTTTATAGCGAGAAGAGATTTGTTGAAAAATGTTTCCTTCTTTTTTTCCTACCGAAGCTGGACCTCTTAGGTTTAAGACTCCATTGGCATTGGCGGTTTTATTCTTAAACATATCGGCAAATGGATTAGCTTCATCTTTTCCAGTTTTTTTGCCACCAATTCCAAGTCCACCCATGACAGAGACGCCACTACCACCGCTATAAGCCGCTTTACTACTAGTTCCAGCAGCTGAAACACTTTCAGCTTGTTTTTGTCCTGTCGGTCCACCACCGCCGCCACCGCCGCCTCCAGCACCACCACCGCCAGCACCGCCACCACCAACTGATTGTGGTCCGTTACCTTCACCAAGGGTTGCAGCAGAAGACGTATCAACGAGGTTATTAGATTTATCGACTGGAGTAATGACGTTTCCAAGTGAATCAAAGGTTTTCTTTCCATTTGGACCATTAGGATTTACTGCGTTTGAAGCTGTAGATGAGTTTGGATCAATAGGAGAGTATGACGTTCCAGTCGCTCCCGCTCCAAATGAAATGGATTCACCACTAAAGGGATCAACTTGATAACTTAAATCACCAGACATACATTTCGGGTCAGCTGGATTTTGCTGACAATAAGCAACTGTCGCGTCTTCAGAAAGAACGTTAAAATCAACCGGTTTAAAGGCATCTACTTTTGCCATAGCATCGTCGATAGCATCAATACGACTATCTGCAATTTTGGCCATAATCATCTGGCTTACTGCCACACCACCAATGTTTATTAATTGTTGCTTAAACTCATCTCGTTGTTCTTGGTTAATAAGTACACCGGAAGCAGGTTGAAGCAAGATTTTTGCAGTATCAGAATCTGAAACTTTTGAAGTAATAGTATCGGCATCTGGAATTTTTTTAAATAGCGAAACAAGGTAAGCAAGCTTTCCTGCTTCCAGAGCTGCTCTTTGTTTTAAGACCTGACTTTGAGCTTCCATGCTTGTTTTCTGTGCCCCTAAAGCAGCCTTTGGGTCATCGCTCTTGCCTTGGGCTTTAGCCATGGCGGTTTGAGATTCACCTTGTGCCCAAACTTCTTGTCCTTGATGAACGAGAGTTTGTGCTTGAGTAATTGTGGTAAACGCATTAGCGAAGGCGACACACGGTTCATAGTCAATAGTGATCGAACCTTCAGACTCACAACTTACGCCTTCTGCAATGGTTTTAAAGTTTTTAAATTCACGAGTGGGACTTGGTTTGGTCGGAGTAAAATTACCAGAAAATCTTTCTTTTAATAAAAAAGAATTGATACGTATACAATCTTTGTTTTCGTGAAAGGTTAGAGGATTTTTTGTGAGGCAATTAAACGCGATTTGAGCCTGCGTGTTATCCTTGCTATAGGCGATATTTGCACAAATGGCATTGCTTTTAAAATCACTTATTTTAGCATCAGTGCTGTGAATTTTATTTAGGAATTTTTGTAAGTCGGCATCATCTGCAGGGATACTATCTTTTGGAACAAATTTTTTCAATTCAGCAATCTTCTCTTCATTATAGTTAATATACTTACAATCGTTATCTCCAGTTTTGCTGGAATCTATAATTTTATTCTGTTCCATAAATGCTTTAATTTCAGCAGCAGATTTTTTCTGCGGAGTCTCTGCGTAAGCATTTGGATGAAACATGGAAACGGAAAGAGATAAGAGAAGAAGTTTATTTAATTTAATTAAACTTATATTCATTAATTGATTTTTTTTCATATTCACTCATCCGTTTCAATTTATTTCTTGCACAAAGAAACTAACACTATTCTAAACCCTTAACGGCTAAATACCGGATAAACTTTATCGGAAATGCGAAATAATTAGTTAAGTATCTGATAATTATAGATTTTATTAGAGTTAAAGTAGCGAGAAGAATGCCTCAATTCATTGGCAAATTAACCAAATCCACATAGAGTATGGGATAAGAAATGAATTATCGAATAAGGGGTTATCTATGGATGAAAGGTCCAAATTAAGTCCAGTTTACGAATATAAAAAACTGATTTTAGAACAACACTTAGATACGTTTGGGCACGTGAATAATGCGACTTATTTAATGCTATATGAAGAAGCGCGCTGGGATTTTATTACTAAAAATGGACTTGGACTAAAAGAGATCATGGAAAATAAAGTAGGTCCAGTTTTACTAGACTTGCATTTAACTTTTAAGGCAGAGCTATTAAATAGAGAAGAGATCACCATTGTTTCTCATGGAACTGAAATGAAAAATAAGTTTGTGATGGTTTTAGAGCAAAAAATTTTAAAACCTAATGGTAAAATCGCTTCTACATTAAATCTAAGCGTTGGGTTAATGGATTTAAAAGAGAGAAAACTAATTGCTCCGACTGAAGAATGGTTAAGAGCATTAGGTATGGAAGCATTTGTAGAAGACTAAAAATTGAGGAAGGATAAATTATTCTTCCTCAATAAGTCTTTTCAAACCTGATTGCATATAACGATTGGATAAAATATCAAAAATAGACGATCCGCTGTTCTTATTAATATCACCTGTGATTTTATATTTTTTTGTCTCTTCGCCAGTTTCTGGTAAATTTAGAACTTGTCCACCTTGAGAGCTTGCTTCATTAAAAGCAAATTTAAAACCACCTTCTTTTTTACTTTTTGCTTTATTTACTCCAGCACCACCAGATAACTCTACACCATTTTTCTTTAAATCAGCTTCAACTGATTTAATAGAATTGGCCAAATCTCCATCTGGTTTATTACCTAAGAAAGGTGAGGAGGCAGCAACAGATCCCATTACATCATTTCCGATAAAAGCTTCTGATGCGACAATGGCTTTCTCAGGATTTTTAAGAATTTCTAATCCTTTAATGAGATCAGGGTTATTCGTTTTTTTAATTGATTGTTCTAATAATTGCATAGCTGCTTTTTTAGATCTTTCGGCATTAACTGCAAGTGAACCAGCATTTAAATTACCGAGGTCACCATTTCCATTTGCAGTATTTAAGCCTTGTCCTAAAACAGATGAAAGATTTCCATTTTTAGCAAATCCACTCATTGAAGAAGGAATAGAGATTGAAAGTTGATCTGCTTTCATACAAGCATTTTCACCTTTCTCATTTTTTAATTTTTTACATCGACAGTTTTCATCAAATTGATTGTTAATTGTCATACAACCATAGAGATTCGTTGCAAGTTTAGCCTTCAGATAATTATCTTTTGTCCCATCTAATTTAA
>JAKLJM010000473.1 GCA_023151145.1 Bacteriovoracaceae bacterium
AAATGTCTCGAGTATTAAAAGTTGAAAATTTTTCTTTATCTAATCCACCATAAAGACCAAGGCCTAAACTTTTAAATAGATATTGATAATAAATATTGTATCCAATTTCTTCAGGAACTTCTAAGGTGTTTGAGTTACTAACCACATCTCCGCTTAAATCCGAGGCCCTAAGGCTAGACCAGTATAAAGATGCCGACAAAGAATGCGAAAAATCACCAAACACATAACCAGCTCCCACGCCAATGGAGTATGGAGAGTTTTGTTTGGAGGTAATTTGTCCCTCTTCATTAGGAACTGTTTCCACAAAACTTCCAGCGGATGCCATGTAAAAAGCGTTGAGATTTAATCTTCTTTCTTCTTTTGATTCTTCAAAAAAATCTGTCACGCGATAACTTGAAAGATAACTTTTTTCTTCAGTTGATCCGGCCAGTGAAGGCGCGTAGTCTGCCCCACCAACAAAGACAGGGAAAGGATTTTCGATATAAATCTTTGTCCCTTCTTGTAATTGATTCCAATCACTAATATGTTTATTCCAAATTTTTAAATCATTTTTGTAATCATCTATTCGACCATTATATTTAGCGGGATAATTTTTCACGAAGCGAACAGCAATGTCATTGAGGGTTTCACGGTCGCGTATTTTGTAAGTTTCGTAAGTAAAGTCAATGGCAGAAATTTGTCTCATAGACAAAAAGAAGAGCAGACCAAAACATAGCAAGATTGATCGTTTTGTTTTATACTTTTGGTGATTGATTTTATTCATAATAGAATTTTAACTTTTTTCATTTTTAAGAGCTAGTGGGGGGATCGGAAAGAGCAGAATTTTCCGGTAAAATTATGACAAAAACAGAAAAAGCAGACTTTATTCTTCACGAGCTAGAGCGCCTCTATCCAGAAACGCCCATTCCGCTTGATCATACTGACGGTTTTACTCTGTTAATTGCGGTTTTGTTATCTGCACAGTGTACGGATGAAAGAGTGAATAAAGTGACACCTGCTTTATTTAAAAAAGCAGCAACCCCGCAAAAAATGAGTAAACTTACCATTGCGGAAATTGAAGAAATTATCCGTCCCTGTGGTCTTGCGCCAAGGAAGGCAAAAGCGATTTTTGAGCTTTCCCATATTCTCTTAGAGAAACATCAGGGCGATGTGCCAGCTAGTTTTGAAGAGCTCGAAGAACTTCCTGGCGTTGGACACAAAACGGCTTCTGTTGTAATGGCACAACATTTTAATGTACCTGCATTTCCTGTAGACACTCATATTCATCGTTTGGCCCAGAGGTGGCGTTTGACTTCTGGAAAGAACGTGGAGACTACCGAGAAGGACCTAAAGAAGCTTTTTCCCAAAGAAAAATGGAATAAGTTACATCTGCAAATTATTTTTTATGGGCGAGAATACTGCAAGGCCCATTCTTGTGACGGGCTTACTTGTCCGATCTGTTCGGTGGTAAATAACGATCGAGTGAAGCCCATTTTGACCAAAAAATAACTATTTCTTCGTCAACGTGATACTTAAGTTTTCCAGCGTTCTAATAAACTGATCCCATACTTGATTTTTTTGGTGATAAAAATCTCCAGCAAGTGATGGTGTCGCACTACCTTGTTCTAATTCTGTTTGTTCTTTATCGTTGAAAAATTGTACACGCAAAAGGGCGTTTGTTAAAAATTTC
>JAKLJM010000474.1 GCA_023151145.1 Bacteriovoracaceae bacterium
AGTATAACTGTGACGTACAAGTTGGTGCGCCTCAGGTTAACTACCGTGAGACAATCAGAACTGAAGCTAAGTTTGACTACTTACATAAGAAGCAAACTGGTGGATCTGGTCAATTCGGTCACGTTATTGGACAAATCAAGCCACTTCAAGAAGATAAAAAAGAGTCTGATGACCAAGTCTTTAAGTTCTACAATGAAATCAAAGGTGGAGCGATCCCTAACGAATTCATTGGTTCTTGTGAGAAAGGTTTCAATGACGTTATGGATAAGGGACCTCTTGCAGCGTTCCCACTTATTAACGTTGAAGTATATCTACAAGACGGTCGTTACCATGACGTCGACTCTTCAGATATGGCCTTCAGAATTGCAGCTCGTATGGCAATGAGACAAGCGGTTAAGAACGCAAGTCCAGTTATCCTTGAGCCAATCATGAAAGTTGAAGTTGAGACACCAGATGAATATCAAGGGGGCGTAATCGGAGATTTATCTTCTCGCCGTGGTATCATTCAAGCTTCTGAATCAAATGAGACAGGAGACGTTATTATTAACGCTCTTATCCCACTTTCAGAAATGTTTGGTTACTCTACAGTTCTTCGTTCAATGTCAGCTGGTAAGGCTTCGTACACAATGGAATTCGCAAAATACGCTGAATGTCCAAACAACGTAGCTGAAAAAGTTATGGCAGAAAGAAAAGAAAAACTTGCTGCTCAAGCAGAATAGTTTTTTCTTTAAAAGAATTACTAATGAAAGGGAGTCTTCGGACTCCCTTTTTTATTATCTAAAATGGGTTTTTTTCCTGTCTTTTATAAGTTAAACTAATAGTACTTGAAATTTATTTAACTTATTTAAACATTATCAAAGAAGATTCATGAAAAAAAATGCCAATGTCCACAAAGCTCCGAGTGTTCAACAAAAACTAAAAAAAATTACTAAACATAACGATGTTCGCATCGATCCTTATTTCTGGCTTAAAGATAAAACAAACCCTCAAGTCATAAAACATTTAAAAGATGAAAACAAAAACGCTGAAAGACTTTTAGCACCGACGAAAAAATTGGCGAAATCGATTTTTAGTGAAATGAAAAAACGTATTAAAGAAAGTGATGAAAGTGTACCTGTTGATTTAGGGAAATTTTCTTACAAAACAAAAACACTCAAAGGGAAAGAATACGTTCAACATATTTTCATTGATAATAAAACGAAAAAAGAAACCATCGTCTTAGATGAAAACAAATTGGCGCGAGGACATAAGTATTTTGATCTCACGGGGCCGGAGATTTCATTTGATGGTAAATATGTTCTTTATGGAGTCGATACCAATGGAGCTGAGCTTTATGATTTAAAAGTTCGTGATCGTGATTCACTTAAAGATCTACCACTCACAATTAAAAAAACTTGTGGGGATTTTGAGTGGGGAAAAAGAGGTGAGATCTATTATCTCATGCCAGATAAAAAACAGCGTCCTTCAAAGTTATATCGCCTAGATCCTCACTCAAAGAAAAAAGCAGAACTTATATTTGAAGATAAAGATGATCAATATTGGATGAGTTTAAATATATCCATGACGGAAGATTTTTTGTTCGTAAATTGTGGTGCCATTGAAACAACTGAAGTGTGGTACCTTGATCTGAATGACCCCAAGGCTAAGTTAAAACTTTTTAGTAAAA
>JAKLJM010000024.1 GCA_023151145.1 Bacteriovoracaceae bacterium
GCCTGTAGGATTCGTATTTTTTGAACTACTCATAATCGACTTCCCATGCTTTGTGTTTTTCAATAGTGATGGCCTTGCCATTTTCTAGTCGTTCAACTCGTTCAGGAATTTCATGCTCGATGATATAGGGAGCTTGCACTTTTCCTTTTAAATGATCTGGAATAGGCCCTGATTCTAATTTGTATTTTTTTGAATCTTTGGGCGTTACAATTTTTGCTTCAATGTCTTTAATTGGGGCCAAATCATATGGCCCCATGCTGTTTGTATTTTTAAGTTTTCCATTGTTGTACAAATTTCCTTGAATCATTGAAGGAAGCTCTCTATTTTCTGGATCATCTACAAAAAAGAAGTAACCAAGGCCCGCACCAATTAATGCACCAAGGCTTCCCCAGATCGCCATATTAGGAACGATTGATTCTTTATTAGGACTAAGTGCCGCACTTCCGGCCACACCAAGAGAAATTCCTGACAATCCTCCGTAAAAAATTGATCGCTTCATGGTTGAGCATGAAGTAATCATTAAAAGAATGACGCTTAAATAAATCGTTCTATTCATCTTATTAACCTCACTTGGCAAACCTCTCTTGAAAATAAATTAAAACTGGTTTTCCAGCATAAATAACGGCCTTCGGCTCTTTTGATTTCATCTCTGAGTTCATAAGTTCATTAGTTTCATCAAGGGAATTTAAAACACCGTTAGTTATTCGATTCTTTCTATTGTTAATCGTGAGTTCCCCATAAGGACTACTTAGTCTTTCAGTACCTAATTCAATGAGACCTCTTGAAAATGCCGTTGCTATACTTGCGGCCATATATTCTTCTAAGCCTTCATAAACTTCATCGGCCTTAAGTCCACTTGAGCCATCCATATTTAAAAGATTTGCCCTGATCTCAAATTCTTCTTCATCGTTAGGTGTGATTAATTTATGGCAAGCAGATAAAACTCTTTTAAATTTAGTGACTCCACGGCAAACAAAGCGAGTACCAATAGGTAAGGCCTCGCCATCTGTGACTTCTACAATTAAAGGAGATTCTAAATTAGTCGATATTACAGAATTTAATAAAATGCCTTTAATGACGGTTCCTGTTTTAAAGTCATACTGATTTGTAAAATCCCAAACGCCTGATCGCTCCTGAAACTTCCCTAAGAGATTTTCAATCTTTTGTCCTTGAAGGTTTAAGTTTGAAAGAGCACGATCAAGTCCAGTGTTTACTGAAACCATTTTTTTAGTTGCAGTTGTCTTTATGGATTTTGAAGCCTCCTTTTTCTTTTTTGGTGGAACTATTTTTAGTTCTGCTTCATTAGCTAAAATATTTGCAGTCATAAAAATAATCACAAATAAAAGCATCCATTTATTAAACTTCATTAATTCCACACTCTTTGATTGTTAATTATTATGGGAGAGCCTTTAGAAAAATACCCATCACGAATGACTTCAACACCATTAACATTGATTGGTGTCTTTGATTTATTAATAACCCAAGATGAAGTTTCTCCCTCAAAAACTTTAAATGAATCAGTCTCAACCTTTTTTTCAAAACTTCGATTAATTTCCCCATCATAGATATTGATAAAAGAATGAGACTTCTGTGCTTCAATGCTTGCGTTTACTTCTTTTAATTTAAACTGATAATGATGATCTTTTGTGATCACGATCATGTCAGTTTCAATAAAAGGCTTAAGAGGTCGCATAACCACAATCTTTTGATTTCTAGCTCTGTGAAGATCAAAATCGCCATCACGTCCGGCGCTGATATATTCAACGGGTTCATCGAAAACTAAAGTTGTCGGATGATTTGTGCTTAAAAATAAAAAAATCATACTCTTTGCCAGGATATAAAAATTCATTAGGAGTTCTCCTTTTCAAAAAGTTCATTTTCCGTAATCTTTTTGACTTTGTAGTAAAACTTATTTTTTGAATCCTTTTCTAAGAAGTAATCAAATGATCTAAGCCATGTGTTTGTTTTAACCAATACCTTGCAAGATTCTTCTCCCGACCAAACAGCACTTACTTTTTCATCTCCTTCAAAATAGAGGTCTTTGTAATTATCTTTTGTCACAAGTTCATAGAGGCTTTCAGTGATGATGCTTTTTGAGAGTTTTTTATCAATGATTTGCTTTGTGAGAACTGAACAAAAATCTCTTTTAGAAGCATCAAAACTTAATCCTTCACTTTCTGAAATAAAAAGTGTTTTTCCAAGTGTCATTAAGGACACACCTAGAAAGATTGTGGAAATAACAATATTGACCTTTAAAAGTAGCCCCAATCCGTCATCGCGCATTTTATCTTTAAACAATTGGATTCCGCCCATTAAATTCCCCCTTAAAAATTGGTTTCATAACAAATGGCCTTTTTTCTTTCACGCGCTCATTTCGATTCATTTTTTTTCTTTCTAATACAAGCTCTCCTGAATCTGGTCTTGCTTTTGGAATTGGATTAATGACATGACTCTTTCGATTTTTTAAAAAACTCTTTGCTTCCGGTGCAAGCCTATCCATCTTCCGATTAGACATTTGATTAGCATTTTTATTTTGAAGATATGATCTTGCTTCATTTTTGTATTCAGAAAGTGGAAGAACTGCTCTTTTGGCAAATGGTAAGGCCTCTGCTGTATAGCTTTTTGAATCAGGTGTTTTTTTATGTTGATATTCTTTTAAGTTTTGTGCTTCCTGTGACCTTGCCATTTTCGCCATTGAATTTTCTTTTCGGTTAACAATTGCATCAGTTCCTAAAACGACTTTTTCAGAAAGAGTTGTTTTCTTTAATCCATCTTTAAAGTCAGCGATCCCACCTTTAAATTTTTCACCTTTGGCTTCAGCATTAAGGGTATTAAGCGTAGGCCCAATACCTTTAGATTGAGCAATCTCACTTGCTCTATTAGAAATTGAGCTTTTCACCTTGTTCATTAAAGGTTTTGTCGTTGATCCATGAATTACTCCACCAATCATTTTAGATTTACTTCCTATAAATTTAGACGCAATAGAAGCACCTCCAATCATGGTGGACATGGCCGCCATTTGACCGATATTATCCGCCACACCAGAAACACCACTTTCATTCATAATTTTTGTTGTTATGAGTGGAGTAAGAAGTAAGATAATGGTCATAACTAAAAGCTGAATGAGGCTTTCAAGATTTTGGACAATTCCTCCTGAATAAGTTTTAAAGAAAGCATCACTATCACCAATGAGAGCTAAAACAATGGCCACCACAAAAGGCATAATCATGCACCAGAGGCTTGTCTTAACCGCTCCAACTAAACTTTTTGAAGTTATGGGAAGAATACTTAAAACTGCACACAGACCAAAAAGAGCAATCCCCAAATGATAGATAAGGCTATAGAGCTGAGTTAGTAAAAAGAAGGCCACATAGGATAAGAGAAAAATAATCATTACGATTGGATCATCGACAACCATTTTTACAATGCTTGTAAGTTTACTCCAAACTCCTGCTTTCTCTCCGTCAATTGTTTCACTTTTGGCATTTTGATAGGCCGTAAGAAACTTATTTTGTGGAGAATAGCGACTAATTAGTTCAGAGCTAATCTTTAAACTCGTATCAACAGCGCCCACATGAATAGGAGTTAAAAGTTTAATTGCTAAAAATGCAATAACCGATCTTTTTGCCACACTTTTAAAATCAAAGTTGGTGAAATACTCCACACACATTCCTATATAAAAAGCAGGAAGCAAAAATAGGAGTGCCGATTGATTTAAGTACTGACTTAGCCCCAAAACTTTTGGATTAGTTATAAGAAGTAAATCTTTAAGCATTGATGATTCAATCATAAATTATCTCTATCCCTAAATGTTTTACCCTTAATCTGGTAGTATTTTTCTCGCTCATCTTTTTTTACTGCTTCATCTTTAAGCTCTCGATTGATGAGCTTATTTTGCTCAGAGAGCTTTTCTGCAATAAGTGCATTCATTTGATTGCCTTCAACTTGGGCCTTATAGGTAAGAGCAGTATTTTGGGCCATCATTTTTTGAGCTTCATTGGTTGAATGAATATCACCTGACCGCATGACTTGATTGTTTGCAAAACTTAGCTCACGATTTGAATCTTTTACTTTGTCTGAGAGCTTATTTTCTGCAACTTCATTTTTAGCTTCATCTGATCGGTATTCATTAATCATGGCCTTTAAAGATTGGGTTTCACTCTTTAGTGCCCGTATGGCCGAATTTAATCCCTCTAAATCTTTTGGATCTCTTTTTGAAAGTTCCACATAATTTTGAGCGATATACTGAATCCGTTCGGCCCTGAAATAATGATCTCGTGCAATCTGATTATATTTTTCCATGAGTCCCGTGTACTTTTCAGCATTACTGACAAGTTTTTCAAGTTCATTGAGTTGACTTGCAGTATTTGTTACAAGGTTAAATAAAAGTGCTGTATCACTATCAGGTGCAAATAAAGTTGATGCCCTTGAACTTATAGAAATAAGTGAAGTGGATAGAACCAAATAAATAACAAATAAAAATTTACGCACTCATACCTCCAAAGTAATATTTAAAGTCAACGTAGCGATCCATGATTTCAGGAAAAGAAAAGAATTCGGCGTAATGCCCATGAAAGCGATCAAAGGAATTTCTGTCGTTGTGATTACTCGTAAAAAGCTCATACTCTAAAGCTGTCGGATAAAAACGAGCAATCTTTCTGCGATGTTCGGTTTTAACGTAAAACTCAGAGTATTCTTTTCTTTTAGTTGAAAGCTCTCTTATTTTCTCCACATCAAAGGAAGTAATCTCACTTGAAGTTTCTATGGTTTGCTGAAATAAAATTTTTGTAGAACAAAGCTTTGCAATGACTTTTCCCATGTGGGTTTCTGAGAAGTCATCAATTCCTTGAGAAATAGCAATGGCACTGGCCCCTGATTTTCTAAAAGTTCTAAAGCATTCCGCAATATACTCAGCATTATTTGTTAAAAAATCCCATACCTCATCGAAAATAAAAATTCGCTTCCCTTCAAGATGATTAAAGGCCTCAATTAAAAAAATAATGAGTGGTGCTTTTATCTTATCTGGATAGAGAGTGGTATCGACATAGGTAAAGGTTGAAAGATCACGAGTCTCATTATCAAAAAATTCCCAAAGCTCAGAAAAATAAAGCTCAAAATCAGAAATTTCTTTTCCAATTAAATAAATCAACTCCTTAAATGAAATTACGTTACTAACGTTGTCATTGATAATCGAAAAAATCTTACCTTCCATTTTTGCATTTAATTCGGTCGCCGGAATGACACTAATAATGAGTTCCTTTAAATAATGAGGTGACTTAAATTGCAAAGGATTAAAGGAAAGACTTAAACTCATCCCTCCAAAGTATTGGGCCGTCTTTTTAAATGAGTTCCCTAGATCAAGAACAATGGCCTTGGCATCATTTTCCAGTTCTTCAACTAATATTTTTTGCGCAATCATGGATTTTCCAGCACCCGACTGGCCAGATAGAAGTAAATTAAAATTTAAAGCTGATTCATCAAAAAGATTAAAATAAAGTGGATTTCCTCTGATACTTATAAATTCAATCCCATCACTTTGAAGCTCATCATGTTTTAGAGGAAGAAGATTGACTAAATAACTTGATGGCGTTTGATGGGCCCTTTTAAATTTAGGAACTCCATGACAAAGAATGGTTGGAAAAAGCTCATAAAGACTTTCCGCCTCAAAATGAGGTGTGACTTCTACCTGCTTTAAATTTCTAATCAAGAGTTTTGTTTTTTCATTTAATAAAGGTAAGGAGTCGGCCTTAACGATAAACCATGCTTCAACCTCAAAAAAGATTTCTTCTCCTTCCATCATTGATTCAGACAGTTTCTCAGCTTCAATAAAGCTAGCTTCACTTTCAAGATTTCTAAGGTTAGAATAAAGATTGGAGTGGTGAAGTTTTCTTTGAGTATTCACTCGTCTTTTAGAAATAACAGGGTCAATCTTTTTAAAGAACACACAATAATCACCAAAATCCATAAGACTTGATGGCATAAGATTTCTTGAAAATTCATAAAGATTTATAAGACGCAAATACTTGCCGTTGATACTGACAAAATCTTCTCCCAAAATCGCATCTCCATTTGCTTCAACATCTTCAATAATAATTTGATTTATTTCCCCCTCATTTTGAACAAGAATAAGCTTTATGTTTGGCAGATGAAGCTCTTCTTCATAATTGGTTTCCAAATAAATCACTTCATTCAATGAATAAAACTTATAAAAATAGCAGTTAGGGTCAGACTCTTTTAAAGGAAGTCCTAAAAACTCAGATAGTGCATTTGTTTTTTGGAAATCAGTAATTGTGTCTTTTAAAATCAATTGATTTAATCCTAACTTCACTTCTTTCAAAAAAATTGAAATGGTATCAATGCTCATCTGTTCCATGTCAATTGGAATTAGTTTATAAAATTTTGTTTTTTGCATTTAATTCATTCCTTTTAATGAGTTTTTTTCTTTTCCATATAAATTCGAAATAGCGGCGAGGAAAAATCCTCCTCGCCGTTACGATTCCCAAATAGGAAATCAAAGTTGAGCCTAAAATCACGATGCTTCCTGCGCCAAGCATTTGCATCACCACCATGACACCACTTAGGCGAAATAAGTCTGAAATACTTACTCCCCAGATAAGCGGTTCATTCTTTAAAAAACTTGGATAAGTTGCGATTAAGTTTTCCATTTATCCCACCACGCTTTTAAGCCAATTAAAGACAGATGATCCACCCAGTGAAATTAAAGCGGCCATTAGGGTTGTTGACATAAACTGTGCCCCTCTTGGATGGCCTACGATCATAAAGATCGCTGAAATCGCAAATCCTAGTGGCACTAACAAATTGGCCAGAGTTCCAGTTTTTGTTGAAAGATTGGTGGCAATAGATTCTAAATCTCTTGCCCTCGCAGGATTACTCATTAAAAAATATGGGAAAACATAGAACCAATATTTTAAGGGGAGAATCACTGTCTTTTTTAAACTTTTAAAAGTCATAATACCTCATTGTTTAATTGTGTTTGTTAGTTGAAATAGTTTTCAATTGAGCTACTCACAGAAAGTGAAATTTCTTGATAATAAGGGCCTGAATCTAAAAGCTGAAACTTATAGCGATAGCCTCTGTTGGCGAGATCATTAATAAGCCAAGTAATTTCTCCTAGCTCACGCGTCTCTTTTGAAATTTGTGTCTGAAATTTCTCAGCCACCGCCGGAGTGTTAAATGGACAGCCACCAATACCTTGCCAGTAACCACCAACTTCAACTAATTTCACTCCGAAAAAGTCACTTCCAAGAAAGGATTTAACTTTTAAAGATAGAGTGTTTTCCTCAAAATCTTTAATCTCTAAAATTTTTGAGATGTCATTGATCGTTAGATGAATCCCGACCTCCGTTTTTGTTAGCATTAGCTTTTTGTCTTTTAAAAGATCACTTAACTTAAATGTTTCGCCGTTGATTACAAGATCAAGTTTTTCTCCTTCTCCCAATAGATCAGGTGTAAATGCAAATCCTTCATTATAGTCTTTAAAAGTATTTACTTCCCAAGTGCAATTCATTGGTAACTGGATACAGTTTTTCCCACAACTGCCACCTGCTCGATTGTAAATCTCTCGTTGTTTGCTTAAACTTCTACCAAAGCGATTTATAGGTCTTAGAGTAAATTCAACTTTAGAATTTGGTGTTACATTCCCAAGAGGTATTATGAATTCTGACTTGTTACCTGAAATTGCCCCAATATAAGAATAGATGCTTTCATTTGTTTCGCCAGATAAATCATTTCCTGTAATATAAGATAAAACAATGCGATCACTTGGAAGGTATTTTCGATCCAGATAGTTTTCTTTAAACTCATTAGTCATGACAAACCATTTTCCAAGTTTGTCTTTATCCTTAATTTCTTTTAGGTGAGTAAAGTTTGGTAGATTGTTTTCAAATTGCCCGATCTTTAAAAGTGAATCATCCTTAACCAAATAGTTTTTATCAAAAACTGATTTTAAGATATCTTGAAATGAAACGCCTTTGCTCGCGGCCACATAAAAGATTTTCTCATCAAGTGGTGTCTCAAATAAGACAGGAATTGACTTTGCTTTAACACTTCCCAAAAGTGTTTTATAGTTTACTGCTATTGTTGGAACTTCAAAATCTTCTACCTCTGAAATAATGAACTCACCACGCTTAAAGAAACTCTCTTTTAATAGAGCAACCGGAGCATTATCAATGACCACATCAAAAGATTCATAAATCCCAGACTGAAAATGACGATCAACAATCGTTGAATTTAAAATTTCATAATTTTCTGTCTCGTGATTTAAAAAATAGAAATTAAGTTTAAGATTCTTAATTTCTTTAAAGATGGGCGATTCATTAAGCCTTGCCTGATTTGAAAGCGTGATCCGAATATTATCTATGATATTTTGATCACTAAAGACTTCCCGATGCTGTATGGCCTTTGCATGAAAAAACTTTGGATCAAGTTCTGGATAACTTACCCATGATAGATCGTGCTCTTCAAATGTGCCACTTGAATGACTGGAAAACCTCCCGAAACTTGCAGCAGTCTTCTTCGCATGATTTCTAGCAAAGACATTACCAACCCGAAACTTAAAATCGGGATTAGTGTCTTTGATGTCTGTATTAATGACGATAGTTTTTTGATCTTTTTCTGGATCAGCACTTTTGTCATGATAGGTCACTTCAATTTTATAATTTTGTAAAAATCGCACCTTTAAGTCTGGAAGTTCGGCAACAAAAGGATTTCTGCCCTTATTTATTTCTTCTCCATCTAAGACGCTATCTCCATCACTATCAGCATTTGGATCAATTTTTAATTCATTGGTGGTGCTCATTCCACCACCACCATCACCACCGCCGTTATCACTTTTAAATGAACAGGCTGAAAATAGGCACAGCAAGGCACTTGCTAAAATTATCTTTAGCTTCATAGTTAAATCTCCTTAAAATGTTAAAATTCTAGTTTTCTAAAAGTGATTTAGGGTGTAAGTATTTAAGCACTCCTTGATTTTCGAGATATCTCGTTTTTTCATTTTTCACTTTCTTAAGTTCGTTAATTTTTCCTTTAATCCTAAAGGCCATCGCCATGGCCTTGGGATTTTTTCTAAACTCACTTCGCGTAATACTCTCAATTGTTTTTTCTAAATGTTGAATCAGTCTTTCCATTTTCTCCATCGCTCCCTCCTTAAATTCGCGCGTAAGCACGATGCAATTGTTTGTACTCATCAATAAATCTGAAATTGGTCGTCAGCTCTTTAATTGAAAGCATGCCGACAAGTTCATTCACTTCAAGCTTCATGCGCTTTAATGTTTCAAGTAAATTCAAAGTTCCTTTTCTCATTCCAGTTCCTCCATAAAAAAGTTGATGCTTATTTATTTCGTTTTTTCTTCCTCCTTTTTTTCTATGAAATAAATTGAGCGAAAAAAGAAAACTAAAATTTTTTGATAAAATAAATGAAAAAATGAATTGCTCTAATAATTGCTACCGACCGTCAGTCAAAAGCACTAATTTGGCCGACGGTCGGTAGCAGTTTTCGTAGAGAAGCCTGCTGTAAGATTTTTTTAGTAGGTAAAACCCCTATAAATTATGTCAAAACAGAAGATTTGGTGTCATTTTGGCCATTTTTTAGTTGTCAAGAGATTATTGCCTTCGATATGAAGCTCATATGAATTTATTTAATCGAGAAGCTTATGAACGAAATGAGTAATCAAGAGCCATGGACAGGGATATTTAAAAAATGCCTGACAGACTTAAAAGAGAAAAATGCAAAACTAAGCATTTCTCAACTGGCGTCTAAAATCAATGTCGCAAGAAGTACTTTGAGTGATCACATTAACTCAAAGGCAGGAGCAACAAAGCCTAACCTAGATAATTACATTAAAGTTATCTTAGAATCTGGTAATGTTGCCATGTTTTTTGAAGCTCTTGCTGCTTACGATGAAAATCTTTCAAAAAATTTAAAAGAAGTATTAAGTGTTTCTACGACTAAAAAGAACGCAGCGATTGCAACAGAAGAACTTGAAACAATCTTAGAAGATCGTTCACTTTTTATTGCCTATATTTTGGCCTCAAATGACAAGGGAATTAACTTTAAGACGCTTGCCCATATATTAGGTAACAAAGCACAAACTGCCATGAATACGCTTATTGCTCGTGGATTGGCAATTGATGAGAGCAGGCTTTTAAAAGTTAATAATCCCACATTTCTTATTCGATCATTTGAAAGCATTAAGCACCATTTAACTACTTATGCCGAATACTACAAGCCGCATCATGCAGGAAAAGAACGTAATTATGCCTTTTCTCTTACTGGATCATTAAACGCAGAGGGTATAAAAGCAAATCATCAAGCTTATAAAATTTTGCATGAGACAATAAAAAACAATATGCGCAACCCTGCTTTTGAAGGAAATATTCCTGCATTTTCTGTAGGGTTTTGTGATACATTTACAGACATTAATTTTGATCCCGAAGATAAAGGGGAATTACAATGAAAAATATTTTTAAATTTGGGCTCTTTTCAATAATTGTTATTTCTTTTAATGCTCAATCTGCCATTAAAGAGCTAACTCTAATCTCACTAAACTCTGGTGAAATTCTTACTCCCTCTGAGCATGTTAACTATGTTGCAAAAAACGCACTTCACCTTTTTGATGGAAGAATAATCGAATCGTCTGAAATAGAAAATGTTGAGGTTATGCACGCAAATGGTTCTTCTGAAATAGTCGAAAAAGAACTATTTAAAATCATCAAAGTAAATGCTGCAAGAATAAGTATTGGTGGTGATAATTCTGGTGGGGGTTGATTGATGAAATTTTTAAATAATCATGGTAACGGTTCTGGTGGCTCAAAACTACTTCTTGATGGTGATGGAAGCGGTGGTAGAGCTGTTTCCTTTGGTAGCGGCAACGATCCCGATACAGGTGAAATTAAAAAACAATAATCCCCACATTAAACCCAATCCGATCAATACTAAGTTTTGTTGTGCCCTCTAAGTCATGGTGTTTGTAAAAAGCCCCGAAAGAAAATCTCCCATCTGGCTTAAACGTTAGGGCCAATATATATTTACTTCCAGATAGATTTTTCCCTGAATCACTGCTTGATGCAAGCACATAAGAATAAGACGCTCGAACATTAAAATTCATTTTAAACACATCAAAGTTACTTACGATCCCCATTGTTCCGTAGTGCAATTGATTGTTAATATTTTTAACCGCATCACCTCCGACAATTTCAGCGGTGTTAAACGTGTTAAGCGACTCGTAATCATAGCCTGTATAAAAACCTAATCCATTATCCCGATTATAATTTTGATAATAAAGATTTCCTCCAATTTCACCAGGTATTGAAAACTCACTCGTAAGTGATTCGCTATTTCCTTTCACACTTCCCTTAGAAGGTTGCGCCCAATAAAAACTTCCGACGATAAAATTTGTTTTTTCATCATCGGAGACACTTCCAGATAAACCAAAAGTCACTGGAAAGTTCTGGCCTGATTTTACGTTTTGATCGGTCGTTTCTTCTGCATAAGTACCAAATGAGGTTGCATAAAATAGAGACACATAAAGACTTCTATTAAATTCATTAGGCTCTTTATACATAGGCAGCATTGGTGCCCATGAGCTTCCTGAGGCGTAAGCATCGTAAGGATAAGTCACATAGATTAACTGATTTACAGGAGGATTTTTCCAATCTTTAATAATGGGATTCCATTTTTTTATATCTTCAGCATAACTAGAAATGTCGTTTCCGTGAGTGTACCAAACGCGAGGGAGATTTCGTTTTGCAATTGTCTCTATGGTATCGCCCTTATTCACTTTATCTATTTCGCTGGCACTTATTGTAAAGGATAAAAGAAGTGACATTAATACGAAAATTTTAGGGTGGCCCCCACAAATAAATGGAGGCATTTTTTCACGCGAAAAATTGCACCCTAGGAGTACTCGTCGTGCCTTAAATAAATTTAAAATTTGAACTAGTGAAATTTTATAACAATCTTTCAATCTATATTCCTTTCTCTCTTTAAGTCTAGCGAGGGCGCGCGCACCGGAAGCCAATATTCCAATTCGAATTGGAAGCCGAGTTGTTCAAATTGAGAGCACCAACTCCTGCATTCGCACCATTATTCCAATTGCCTCCACGTAACGCAGCGGCGGGAACTTGAAATTTTAACGAGTACTCCCTTTTGGATAATTTTCCCAAGCTAAATAGGATTGCTTACTCATCGCTACTTCACTCATTAAATATCCATTTTTTTCTTTTGTTCTTATCTTGCTATCATGCCTTCTTTTATTTCTATTAAGGGGACGTATGTCCTCACGAGTTACTAAAAAACCTAAAAAAGGAATTCCACAATTTTTAATCCATACAATTTTTCCTTTTGGAAACTTTAATTTTTCATTTTTTCCAATTTTCAAAACTTCTTTTAATATAGATAATGCCTCATCTTTAGTTGACGTTATAAAAATAAAATCATCCATGTAGCGAACATAGTTTCCGTTGGTCTTTTTCATCAAATAACAATCAATATCTTTAAGATAAAAGTTAGAAAAAATTTGAGAAGTTAGATTTCCTAAAGGCAAACCTACTCCATTTTTATTTACAGGATGTGAAACCAGCAAGCCTTTTATTAATCCAATTAAACTATGATCAGACAGAACAGCATTAATTTTCCCAAGCAATCTTCCATGGGAAATACTTGAAAAATATTTTCTTACATCTAGTTTGACGGCATAGTAAAAATCTTTACCTTTTATTATTTCATGTAATTTTATCACTGCTCGACCATTTCCTAGCCCTACCCTGCAAGCAAATGAATTATTTATTAAAAACATATCTAGCTCGGGTGCCAAGACATCGTAAATCGCTCTATGGACAACCCTATCAATAAATGGGGCCGAAGAAATCAGGCGTCTCTTGGGATCACTGACATAAAATTCTTTATACTTTCCCCAAGGATAATTTTCTCCTTTTAAAATATTTACATGTAATACTTCGACCAAGTGATCTAATTTCACAAATGCACTCTGGGGAGAAAACTTGCCCCGCTTACCTCTCAGACAAGCATAAAAAGCTCTCTCAATATTTTCTTTACAAGCAACTTTTTCAAGCATTGTTAATTGTTTTTGCATGACTTTATCATTCCCCCAATTTGCTTTCCAATTGACTGTGCTTTTTCGTTAAACTCAAAATATTGGCCAGCAGAATAGGCTCCAATTTCTCTTGCCATCCTTAAAAGTATT
>JAKLJM010000475.1 GCA_023151145.1 Bacteriovoracaceae bacterium
TAAGAATGAAGGAATATAAAATTTTACCTTATAGTAGAATGTTTGATTTGTATGATATCTTGAATAAAGAGAACAAAGCAAATTGTAAGGCAGTAGCAGTTAGGGAAATTGAGACTACAAACCTTGATCAGATGAGAGTAAAACTCAGTGAAGGGCAAATGAAACCCACTTACACGTCATTTATAGCCAGAGCTACTGCAATGGTTTTAAAAGAGATGCCTAATGCTAATAGGGCGACCATAGAGACTTTTTTTCTTAGAAGAACCTATCGTTTTTTAAAAACTCATGTTTCAGTTGCCGTTGAAAGAAATGATTCAGAAGGTAACAATGGCGGCGCTTTTGTTTATACAATCTATAACACTGATGAAAAAAAGTTAATTGAAATCACAAAAGAAATTTCAGGCTTAGCTGATAGCACTCTTGAGTCTAATGATCCAAGATTAGAACGTTGGCGTCGAATTGTAACAGGTGCTAAGCGAGTTCCTTTTTCTTGGATTTTAAGCCTCGTCATATGGTGCCATAAAAACATTCCATATCTTTACATTCGTAATAGAGGAGGGGCAGTCATGATCTCGTCACCAAGTAAATACGGCGTTGATTTCATAGTGGCTCATTGGCCTTATACGATAGGCCTCTCGTTCGGTTTAGTTAAGGAAAGGGCATGGGTGGTTAGTGGAGAGTTAGCAGTTAGAAAAACAATGCCAATCACGCTAGCGTTTGATCGCCGCATTGTATCTGGGGCAGATGCAGCAAGATTTATGAATCGCCTTTGTGAGATTTTAGAGAACCCAGGAAAATTTCTTAAAGAGTGAGTTATTTTAAATAGCAATATAGTGGAGTAAGCATTGTTTGTGGTCTTTGGGTTGAGACTGTTTACTTAGTTGCGTTGGTTTATTAGCTTTAATCACTTCATTCGACTTAACTTCGATAATGATTCTCTCTGCTAAAGACCAGCTAGATTCCTCAATCCATTGTTTAATTATATTACCTTTTACGTTATCGCTCTTCTGTTTATCAGGATTTGCAGATAAGTAATTAAAATATTGGTTAATGATCTGAGTTCGTTCATTTAGATTTTTATTTGAAATAGTTTTGTCAATTTGACTTTGATTTAAAAAATAGAACTCACTTTGAGTTTCTTTCAAATAAAGAAGAATTGAATCCAGCCGATATTCTTCAAACTTTTTAAAGTCACTAATAACTCTTCTTGCTATTTTTGTAGAGTAAACTGGATCTGGATTTTTTAATAGTTTAGTGAGGAAATCAAGTTGATATGTTTCTGTTAGCCACTCACGGAAAAAGGGTTCAATTAACTGCTTTTGAATGGCTTGATCAAGTTCAGAAAGAATCTTTTTTCTTTCTTTTGAAATGTTGTCTGAAATTTCTTTGGAATCAGAGGCTGATTCACCATTAGCAGCCAGAATCTCACGAATAACTAGATCATTTCCTTGGTCATCAATATGGCTATGAACAAGATGAC
Organism: Bacteriovoracaceae bacterium; assembly: GCA_023151145.1. GTDB lineage: Bacteria > Bdellovibrionota > Bacteriovoracia > Bacteriovoracales > Bacteriovoracaceae > Bacteriovorax. Next base: position 1,481 of record JAKLJM010000475.1, read on the forward strand.
CCACCTTAGCTTCTAGCACGGTAGTAGCCCTAGAAAAAAACTTCTTCATTTCTGCCAGAACATCGTAAGTTCTTGGTTCTTTGGCTGGTAAACCGTTTAAATCCAGTGGTCCAGGTATAAATTCTTCCCATTCTCCTGAAAGTATTCTCACTTTCAGATTTGGATTAACCA
>JAKLJM010000476.1 GCA_023151145.1 Bacteriovoracaceae bacterium
GACTCAGATCGAGATAAAATGGCCATTTTCATAATTCATTCCTCGAGGTTCTATCACTAATGTTTTTAATGGAGTTTTTTTTTTAAGAGAAAAGACTTTGCCGGATTAATGACAAAATGATCTTTCAAAGCTTCTCTACCAATTAACATTTTAAAGCCCATCAGATCGCGATTAATGAGAGTGATTTCTGCTTTAAACTCTAAATCTCCCATCCGGATAATTGTTTTAACTACCGGACGTAATGTTTTTTCACCTGTGGAGCTTTTAATTTCTCTTTCGTCGATTAGAGGTACTTCTAAATGAGTTTTTTTCCCATCGTCGTGTTCAACAATAAAGCTCACGTGTTTTTTTCCGTTTACACGGGTGTATTTAATGTCTTTAGCATGTAGTGCTGAGGTTTTTGCCCCAGTATCAATTTTTGCTTTAATATCTTTTAATCTAAACTCTGGTAGCGTTACTTCTTCACGCCAACCAACAAATACCAATTCATTTTTTTTCACAACACTTCCCTTTGACAACTCAAAATATATTAAAGGATGAACAGGCAATTTGACACTTAAAGAAAATAAATTTTGAGAATAATAAAGAGCGAACTTATCTTAAAAAACGTAAAAAATGCGCCATGATTCGAACTAGACGCCGATTATGCAAGGCATACAGAAGTAAGACAAATATTAACCTATTTAGATTTTCGTTAAATATGGGAAGAAATAACTTAACCGAATGAAATGTATCGGATAAAATACTAATATCAAAATCTAATTTTCACATTTATCAACCTTTCGTAGGGAGTTCATTTTTTTATGGGTTCATCATGTTGCAAGAAAAAATGCTCACTGAATTCTGTTACTAAAAAACAGATCATGGGTATCACTGGGCTTCTGTTGTGTGGGTTTTTATTGACTCACTTGGCGGGAAATTTATTAATTTTTGTTGGTCCTGAAGCATTCAATAAGTACTCACATGCTTTAATTTCTAACAAAGCAATCTACATCGCGGAAGCGATTTTGGCTGCGATCTTTTTATCTCACATCGGTTTAGCGATAAAGCTTACGATGGAAAATAAAGCCGCCAGACCCGAAGGCTATTATATGAGAAAGCATTCTGGTCGAGGCTCGACGTTTGCTTCTTCAACAATGCCTTACACTGGGATGATTGGATTTGTTTTCTTAGTACTGCACATTTTAGGTATTAAATTTGGTGCATATTATGAAGCTACTTATGATGGTGTGGTGATCAGAGATGTTTACCGTACAACTATTGAATTATTTCAAAATCCGGCCAACATTGCTTTTTATGTTCTTGCTGTTGTGGCATTAGGGATTCACGTCTCACACGGCTTTTGGTCAGCGTTCCAATCTCTTGGTTTTAATCACCCAAAATACATGCCAAAAATTAAATTAGTTTCAAAATTATTTGGATTATTGGTTGCGGTGGGCTTTGGTGCCTTACCAATCGTTTGTTACTTTTTAGGAGCAAAATAATATGACTATTAAAAAATTAGACGGAAAAGTGCCTGAAGGCCATGTTTCTGAAAAATGGAAAAATCATAAATTTAAAATGAAGTTGGTTAACCCAGCTAACAAAAGAAAATACAAGGTTATTGTTGTGGGAACAGGCCTTGCTGGAGCATCTGCATGTGCCTCAATGTAGAAGCTTTTTGTATTCAAGATTCCCCACGTCGTGCCCATTCAATTGCGGCTCAAGGTGGAATCAATGCTGCGAAAAACTATCCAAACGATGGTGACTCAGTATGGAGACTTTTCTACGATACAGTTAAAGGTGGTGACTACCGTGCTCGTGAAGCTAACGTTCACCGTTTAGCAGAAGTCGCTAATAACATCATCGATCAATGCGTAGCCCAGGGTGTACCTTTTGCTCGTGAATACGGTGGAACTTTATCAAACAGATCTTTTGGTGGATCACAAGTATCTAGAACATTCTATGCTCGTGGACAAACAGGTCAGCAGCTTTTATTAGGCGCTTACTCTGCCATGATGAAAGAAGTTAACAATGGTCGCGTGAAAGTTAACACTAGAACTGAAATGGTTGACCTCGTTATCGTAAATGGTAAAGCACGCGGAATTATCACAAGAAATATCGTGACTGGTGAATTCCAAAAACATATGGCCGATGCCGTTTTACTTTGTACAGGTGGTTACGGAAACGTTTACTACTTATCTACAAATGCGAAAGCTTCAAACGCTTCAGCAGCTTTCCGTGCCTATAAAAAAGGTGCTTACTTTGGAAACCCTTGTTTCACTCAAATTCACCCAACTTGTATTCCTGTTTCTGGTGGATATCAGTCAAAGCTTACGCTTATGTCTGAGTCACTAAGAAATGACGGACGCGTTTGGGTTCCAAAGGCAAAGGGTGATAAACGTCATCCAAATGAAATTCCTGAAGAAGAAAGAGATTATTACTTAGAAAGAATCTATCCTTCATTTGGTAACTTAGTACCAAGAGACGTGGCCTCAAGAAACGCAAAACTTATGTGTGATGCCGGCTACGGTGTTGGTTCAACTGGTATGGCCGTTTACTTAGATTTTGCCACGGCCATCAAACGTGAAGGTGTAGATAAAATTCGTGCTCGTTACGGAAATCTCTTTGATATGTACCAACAAATCACTGATCAAAATCCATATGAAGTTCCGATGATGATCTACCCTGCTATTCACTATACGATGGGTGGATTATGGGTTGATTACAACTTAATGAGCAATATTGAAGGTCTTTTTGTTCTTGGGGAAGCAAACTTCTCTGATCACGGTGCAAACCGCCTTGGGGCTTCTGCTTTAATGCAAGGTTTAGCTGACGGATATTTTGTTATTCCATATACATTAGGAAATTATTTTGCTTCAAATAAATTTGAAAATATTGAAGCT
>JAKLJM010000477.1 GCA_023151145.1 Bacteriovoracaceae bacterium
AATTAGTAGAACAAAATTTTGAAAAATATAGCTCTTATAAATTAAGTGCCGGAATTTTTTCAGCGGGCCTTAACCGTAAAGATATGCAACAAAAAGTTATTTTTGGAAGTATCCAATCTGTTGCCAATGCTAGTTCGGAGTTTTTTCAAGACTATTCACTGGTCATCATCGATGAATGTCATCGCGTGGGCTTGGACAGTGATACCCAATATCATGAGGTCATCAATAAACTTAAAAATGCCAACTCTGATCTTTGTCTCTTAGGATTAACGGCAACACCCTATCGCCTAGGTGTTGGTTGGATTTACGAATACCATCTTCCCAAAAAAGAAATTAAAACGAAAGAGGAAAGATTTTTTAAAAAATGTTTATATGAACTTAATCTCAGATACATGATTAAAAATAAATATCTGACTCCTCCTGTGAAAATTGATGCCCCAGTGGCTTGTTATGACTTTAGTAGTTTAAATTTAAATGGTGGACGATACTCAGAAAAAGATATTGAAAATCTTTTAAAGGATCAAAAAAGAATCACACCTGTTATTATAAAAAACATCGTTGATTTATCGGAAGATCGTCAAGGTGTAATGATTTTTACTAGCTCTGTTCGCCATGCTAAAGAAATCTTATCTTTGTTACCGATGGGATCGGCCATCGTGACTGGTGAAACCGATTCAAACGAACGCGATGAAATCATTCAAGCTTTTAAAGAAAAAAAATTAAAATTTTTAGTTAATGTGTCGGTGCTGACCACAGGTTTTGATGCCCCTCATGTTGATGTCATCGCCTTACTTCGCCCGACTGAATCAGTAAGTTTATTTCAACAAATTGTGGGAAGAGGACTACGTTTATCGCCTGGTAAAACGGATTGTCTTATTTTAGATTACACCGGTCTTGATCATGATTTATTTTCGCCACTTATAGAAGAAGATAAACCAAATCCCAATTCAACGCTGGTGAATGTTTTATGTCCACTGTGTGGACATGAAAATCAGTTCTGGGGAATTGTGGAAGACGGTGAAATGGTAGAGCATTTTGGACGTAAATGCTTAGGGGGATTTGAAAATGAAGTAACGAGAGAAATTGAAGCATGTCAATTTCGTTTTCGTTTCAAACGTTGTCCAGAATGCGGATCTGAAGAAGATATCGCGGCAAGAATCTGTTCAAAATGCCAATGCCAATTAGTTGATGCCGACAATAAACTGAAAGAAGCGATGGCCTTAAAAGATGCCCATATCATGCGACCAGATTCTTTTAGCATGAATAAAGTTTTCGATAAAAAAGGAAATGAACGCTTGGAGATTCGTTATTTCGATTACGATGGAGAGTTTCTTCAAGAGAGTTATTACTTGAATTCTGAGGAAAGTTGTCAGGCATTTTATTTCAATTTTTTGAAGTTTCATAACCGGATCCCTGAAAGAAAACTCTTTGTGAAATCAGTGGAAGAGGCCATAAACCTTAAAGATCAGCTTCGATTGCCAAAATTTATCATTGCCAGGAAAAAAGAGCGTTACTGGGTGATACGAGAAAAAATTTTTGAATAGATGATTCTTAAAAAATCAATTTCAGTGTAAAATAGACCAAATTAATACTTTGGAGTTTATTTGAAAAACCAATCTATGAAGGTCAAATTAGTTGCCC
>JAKLJM010000478.1 GCA_023151145.1 Bacteriovoracaceae bacterium
GTTTAACTTTAATAATCAACATGACCCTTTATCTAGTAATCTCTTTAGTGGTCAGCTTCAGGGTATAAGTAATCCTGGATTAGTGCCAAGTAATATGTATTTTCAAAATGCTTCGGCTTTAAAATAAAAACCTCCCATTTTTTTAATTTAATAGGGAGGTTTTTATTAAAATAGTAGCAGTCGATTAAACTCCGTCACCCGCATGGGCTTCGGGTTTTTTTGTTAAACTTGCTTTTAAAAAGTCCTTATTCATTTTCGCAATATTTATTAGGCTAATATCTTTAGGGCAAGAGGCAGAGCAAGTTCCAGTGCTTGTACAAGCTCCAAATCCCTCTGCATCCATTTGTTCCACCATGCGCAAGGCTCTTTTATCTTTCTCTACTTGTCCCTGTGGCAACAATCCCAGGTGAGAAATTTTAGCCGAAGTAAATAGGGCTGCTGAAGCATTTTTACAAGAGGCAACGCAAGCTCCACAGCCGATACAAGTAGCTGCGTTAAAAGCCTCGTCAGCATCTTGTTTAGGAATAGGTAGCGCATTTCCGTCTTGAGCATTTCCTGTGTTCACAGAAATATAACCACCAGATCTAATGATACGATCAAACGCAGTTCTATCGACCATTAAATCTTTAATCACAGGAAACGAAGAAGCTCTCCATGGTTCAAGAGTTACAGAATCGCCATTTTTGAAATGCCTCATGTGAAGCTGGCAAACCGTTGTTGATTTCTGTGGTCCATGGGCATTACCATCAATCATAAATCCACAACTTCCACAAATTCCTTCGCGACAATCGTGATCAAACGCAATAGGATCATCACCTTTAGAGATTAGCTCTTCATTCACAGCATCAAGCATTTCCAAAAACGAAGCATCAGTTGAAATGTCGTTGGCGTGGTACTCTTTAAACTGTCCATCGTCTTTTTGTCCCTTTTGACGCCAAACTTTTAGTGTTAAATTGATTTTATTTTCAGACATTTTCATACCCTCTATTTGTAGCTTCTTGTTGCTAGTTTAACATTCTCAAATTTCAGTTCTTCCACGTGACGAGTTTGTGGTTTGTTGTCTCCATTCCACTCCCAAGCAGCAACATGACAAAACTTATCGTCGTTACGTTTAGCTTCGCCATTTTCTTGATGTTCTTCTCGGAAATGTCCTCCACATGATTCTTCTCTTTCAAGAGCATCTTTACACATAAGCTCACCAAGTTCGATAAAATCAGCAACTCTTCCTGCTTTTTCTAGTTCAGGATTAAGGTAATTAACTTCTCCAGGAATTCTTACATTATTCCAAAACTCTTGTTTTATTTTTGCAATTTTTTGAGCTGCCTCTTGAAGGCCCTCGCGAGTTCTAGACATTCCACACTTGTCCCACATTACACGTCCAAGCTCTTTATGAAGACTCTCAACAGTTCTATTGCCTTTAATGTTCATCAATTTATTAATTCCAGTTTCAACTTCATTTTTAGTTTCTTTAAAGGCGGTATTATCAGTTGTTACTTTTTCAAGTTTAGTATTAGCGATATAATCACCGATAGTATAAGGTAGAACAAAGTAGCCATCAGCTAAGCCTTGCATCAATGCAGATGCGCCAAGACGATTTGCTCCATGATCAGAAAAGTT
>JAKLJM010000479.1 GCA_023151145.1 Bacteriovoracaceae bacterium
GTCGAGTAAGAGATGTCACGGCTTTAAACGGGGAAATTTGGTTTTATATGTGAAGCCACATCAAGACCCACAAATCGTTCGCGATCATTTGCAAAAAGAATTCGATCGAGAGATTTTAACCATCCAAAAGATTGGGCAATCAGCGCTTAAAGTAGAATTAAAAGAAGATTTTGTAGATTTAGAAAAGTCGGTCCGAGAAAGGATGTCAAAGCATACCTTAGTCGGACCATTAATTGATGTCGAATTTAATTGGTTTTCCCATTCCGTGGGAGAGTTTAAGGAGTAATGTGCAATCCTAGCACGCTACCCTTTAGTTTTAAGAAAGATTAACGAATCACTTCGTGTAACGCTTTTCCTAAAGACTTAGATCTTTTATCAAAAATATTGTTGTTCTCTGCCATCTCAGCTTCTTCTTTGCAGGCAATGCACATTTCAGCTGTAGGGCGAGCAGATAATCGCTCAAAACCAATTTCAGAATCACATTCTTCGCAAAGTCCGTAAATTCCACGATTCATAGTGTCGAGTGACTTATTAATTTTCTTTAAATAAAAATTTTCGCGGTTAATAAAGCGAATATCATGGGAAGTTTGAACGTTAATTGACGCTTCATCTAAAGGGTCAGATAGTTCATTTTTGTCCAACATGTAACGCTCTTGTTCAAGCTGCTTATTTGTGATTCGTTCTTTCTCAGACAGCAACTTGTCTTTGAGGATGTCGATCTGTTTGTCCGTAAGATAGGCATTCTCTCTTTTCATTCTCACTCCTTGGCGTTGAGCTTGTTTCCTTCTTGGATTCAAGTCTTCAAGTTATTAGTCAGTGTTCTTTGTGTGTGTAGCATTAATAATTGTCTTTGGATTAGAACAATACAGATAGTAGAGTAATGTCGTAAAATATTAAAATCTAACAAAGCTTAACATCTTACTCACTCTTACAGAGAGAATTTTTCACGGGAGGATGTTTTTATATGAGCACCAACTCTGTGGCAAGTTATTTTCTAGTCAATTTTTAATTCAGCTTCACAATAGGGACAACACTTCCAAAATTGAAGATCTAGATTTTGTTGACAGCTGTGGCATTGAACAATGACTTCTAAATCCACAAAATCTTCGCCTCCCATAAAGAGATCTTTTCTCATTGCACGAATGGTTTGTGGGTGGGCCAAGTAGTGGCCTGGTTGTTCAAGATCAGGTTTAAACAGGGCCGGTTTGATTCTGTTGTCGGGGCGAATTTGTACTTTAACCTCAATAGGATGTTGAGAGTCAAAGAGCGGCATATTGGCGGCATTGCTATAAGTTTCTAACTTCTTTTTAACTGAGTCAGCATCATACTTTTCTTGTAAGTAACGACGAATATCATTTTCTTTTGAACTCATTCCATTGCCTTTCTAAGTGATCAATTATTTCTAAGCTATTTTTTTTATGTTTATTAAAAAAAGCTCCAATTCCGGGACGATTTTTTTTGATTTCTTCTTGTAAGCGTAGGCCTAAGGGGCCTAAGGAATCAATAGTTCTTAATGACCATTCTAATACTTCGGGATTAGAACTTTTTAATAACTCTTTAAGTTGGTTCATTAATTCTTGGGGAATCATGACGCCATTTTTTAAGTTTTCTT
>JAKLJM010000480.1 GCA_023151145.1 Bacteriovoracaceae bacterium
TTTAATGGATTGGCACTTCTTTCGCTGGTTGAAAGACCACGCTTTTCTGCAGGAAGTGATTCCTTAAACTTTTTTGAGACCCAAACAATATTAAATAACGCTAAAACAAATGCTAGAAAAGCTGGCATAGAAAATGGATTCACTCCATAGCTATGAAGCATTGGATAGATTTTTGTTAAATCAATCAGAGACAAAATCCCACCAAGCGCGGGACCGATGACAAAACCTAAAGCAAAGCCAATTCCAATAATGGCCATACCTTTTGATCTGGTTTTCTCATTTGTAATATCGGCCACAACAGCTGTTGCAGTAGAGATGTTTCCGGCCATAATTCCGCCAATAAACCTCGCTAAAATTAAAATAGAGAAGGATCCAGCGAAAAACCAAAGAACATAACTGATCATTAAGCCTATTAATGAAATTAACAAGACGGGTTTTCTTCCGATTTTATCTGATAAAGATCCCCACATGGGAGCGGCTATAAATTGTAACAAAGAATAAAGTGCCCCGAGAATTCCTCCAAATAAGACAATCTGAGAAAATTCTCCGCCAGTTTGAGAACTAATTTGAGTCGCTAGACCATAGATGGCCTTTAAGAAAACGTTTTCCGGATCAACGGATAAATAGTACTTCGCCAGAGTTGGAAACAGAGGGAAGATGATGGAGAAACCAACTAGATCTAAAAAAATTGTAAGGAAGACAATTTTCAATGTTCCTTTCGCTTCTTTTGTTAGTGGTTCACTTTTTGTTTTTAATTCTTTATCACTCACTGCTTTAAACTCCTCAGAAAACAATTCATTCGGTATGTAAAATAATTCTTCACGTTCTTTTAATGATCCTGTGGCATAGACTTCCACAAACTTGGCAAAGTCACGACACCAATCATCGCGATCATTTAAGCAAGGAATAAAGGTCATATGTCCGCCCAATTCATGGGCGTGCTCAACTAACTCTGTCCCTAACTCATCTAAAGTTTCTAAACAATCAGCGACAAAACTTGGTGAATAAATCGCTAAATTTTTATACCCATCTGCGATAAGTTCTTCAACGGTATCTTCCGTGTAGGGAGTTAGCCACTCTTCTGAGCCAAAACGCGATTGAAAAGTCATGACTACTTTATCTGGGGTAATCTCAGTTAATCTCTCTACAATCAAAGAATAAGTTTCAAAACAATGTTGATAGTACTTATCTCCCTTGTCTTTAATTCTTCGTTTCTGAATGCCATGAAAAGATAATAATAATCGATCAGGAGATTTTCCGTTTTTATTTAATTCTTTTAAGTGTTCATCAATAAGTTTAACCGTGTGATCAATTAAAACTTTACCACGATGAAAATTCGTCACAATTTGAAGCTCTGGAAAACGCGATCTTGTGGCGGCTACTTTTGCCAGAGCATCAACGCCGGACAAAGTTGTACTTTCAGAGAATTGTGGAAACATGGGAATGGCCATTAATTTCGTGGCAGGCTTAGGATCTTTCTCCCACTCATCCCACACTTGATCAATCCTAGGATCTGATAATAAAAAAGCATGATTCACTTCTACTTGCGGATGAGTAAGAAATGATCTGACCTTTGCCGTAAATTTTTCAGTTATCTTTATGAGTG
>JAKLJM010000025.1 GCA_023151145.1 Bacteriovoracaceae bacterium
ATGTGGAACAAAGGTAATAACTAAAAACTTAGCTCCGACTTTATGGGCTTCATCTTTAATGAACTTTAAAAACTGCTGATGCCCAAGATGAACACCATCAAAATTACCTATAGTAAAATAAATTTTTTCACGAGAAGCAATATCGTTTATTGAATTAATTAACTTCATTTTTTTCCTGAATGACTATCTTCAACTTCTTTAAATAACCATACTCTATTTTTTTTGAATTGGAACTAGTCTTAGATTTCGAAAATTGACCTTGTTCTAAGCTTTGTAACAGCTGCAAAATATAAGTCTTGGCCTCGTTGGGTAAACTACATTCTTTCAATGCCCTATTGATGTCTGCACCCTTTCTTTCAAAAACAATACTTAACAGTGTATACAAGTGCTCATAGCTTGGTGTCTTTTTAAATTTTTTAAATGCCGTATTAAACTGTGCTTCAACATCCTCACCACTTTCAACTTTTTTATAATTAAAATAAATAAGCAAAAAGGAAACTAAGACGATGACCAATGATACGATCTTAATTATTACACCTGTAAAATCTTTTTCTAATTTATCTTGAATACCAACTAGTCCGATTTTCGTGCTGCTTTTTTTCGGTGGCGTTAGCCAGTTTGGCAAAAAATTCATATCAAAGTCTAATTTTAAATCTTGTCTCTGGTTGTTATTAGCTTTGGCAGCTTTAGGTTTATTCTCTTTTGAAGAATCCATAACACCACCAGCAACGACAAGTGCAGGAATTTTAATTGATTTTTCAACAAATTTTTTATTCTCAGGATCAAAATAACTAAAACTAACTTCACGTTCAGGAATTGAAACTTCGCTTCTGGCCAAATAGGTGAAATCGAATTTTTTAGAAGCAGCTCCTTCTGATAATTCAATGAGATCAGCCTTGGTGTCGAATTCTTCAATTAAGTCTGAAGTAAACAATGCTGGAGCTTGAAAATTTTCAAGTGCTCCAGAGCCTCGAACTTCTAATTTGAATTCTATTGGTTCATTAATTAAATATTTTGATTTTCCACCAGTAAGAATAAAATCATGCGCACCAACGAGACCGGTAAAGTTACTTGGCATTCCTTCTGTCGGTATCGGCATTACTTCTATTTCGACTCGAGGACTTACAATATCTTTAGGGCGATATGAACTAGAGAGGCCTCCAAAAGGATCAAAAGATCTTTGATCTGCAACCTGTGCTGCAATTTTCATTTGATCAAGAACTGCGACTCCCACTTTTTCAGGATAAGCTCTAGCTGAATAGGCAAGAACACGTCTATAAACTTCACCTTTATATTGAACGGTTTCTATATTTCCTTGAGTTTTATAGAACCTCTTGATGAATTTATTTAGCTTTGGAAACTCTTTTATGTCATTGGCAACAACTGGAATTTTGTAATATAAATAATAGGCAACATTGATTCCTTCACCAATATATATTTTATTTTTTGAAGGTACTGCTTCTAAAAAAACGTCTTGTAACTTTCTTTTTTCATTAAGGATGACAACCTTAACATCTTTTGCTTTTTCTGTTTTTCCATTAATTTCAACTTTTATATTTTTTAAGAATGCAGTACCAGCTCGCTCTGCAACTAGCTCATAAACATAACTTTGTTCACGAGTTGTCGTAAACTTTCCATTGATCACTACGGTACTGATCGACACACCTTGCTCTCGCCTTCCAACAACCTCAGCTCCTACTGGATCAAATGAAATATAAGGGTCATTACCTCCCGAAGCTTTAACTTTAAAGGTAACATAAAATGGCTCATTAACTAACGCTTCATTTGGACTTACTTCCACCTCGACTTGCTGAGCAAGAAGAGCAAAATTTAAAAAGATTCCAACTAGTACTAAAAATATTCTCATATCAACTACCAATCCTTTGATGGTCTTGAATCAGCGGGATCATTGTCTGATTTTTCTTTAGATGCATCCAAAAATTTCTTTTGTAATTCGCGATCTAAGTCTAATGTTTGTTTTAAAATTGCCGGTGTTTTCTTTAATCTCTTTTGTTGTTTCAGTCGTTTTTCTCTGTCCTCAAAAGACTCTGGCTCTTCGCCATTGTCCTTGGGTTGATTGTTTTTTTCTTTTTCTTTATCTTGTTCTGGTTTTCCATTGCTTTCTTTTTTATCCTTTTTATCGTTCTTCTCTTTTCCGCCATCACCTTTTTCTTGATTTTTTTTATTCATCAAATCTCTAAGGTCACGCTCTTCCTTACTGCCTTTGCCTTGTTTACCATTTGAATTATTTTGTGAAGACTTATCTTGTTTGTCTTGTTGCCCTTTTTGATTATCTTTACCTTGTTCCTGACCTTCTTCTTGGCCTTTACCGTCTTTGCTATCGTTTCCACTTTGGGACTTATTGCCTTGCTGCTGATTTTCTTGTTGAGAATTATTCTGATCATTTTGACTTTTAGAGTTTTGATCAGATTTTTGTTTCTGAATGGCCGTCAAAAGATTTTTCCTTACAGCTTGAGATTGTTCTTCTGTGAGATTTTTTCTTTCGAGAAGTTTTTTGAACAACTCAATACCCGCTGATGTATTTTTTGACTGTACTAAACTTGCAGCATAATTATTTTCAACTTCAACGCTCTCATTTTCCGCACGATGTTCTTCATAAAGCTTTTTTGCTGTTTCTGGAAACCCTTCTGCTAATAACTTTTCCGCAGTTTTTAATATTTCACTTTTATTGGCTTCTCCATCACGAATTTTTTCTAATGATTTTAATGTTTCATCAGATATCTTTCTTTCTTCTTCTGCTCTCAAGTTAGTTACATTTAAGCAAAAAAATAAAGCGAAGACCGCAGCCGTTACTTTAAAGGTTTTAAATTGGCTAAAAATTAGTGACAAGATATAAGAAACGACAAAAAGAGCGATTGGGTATTCGCCATAAGCTTTACGGCTTCTCACTTCTCCAACTTTTCCACCTGTTGTAAATTTTGCTTTAAAAAACTCCGCAACTTCTTGAGTAGGCAAGTTAAAAGAATTCACTATCCAATAATTATAATCGGCAACGTCTTTACCAAGAGACTTAATATAGTTCTCGTTTAATTTTGTAACTACGGGTGCACCCCCAGAAAGCTTAAATCCCTTAAAACTTCCATCATTCCATCTTAGGGGAATTTGTCCGCCTTTTTGAGTACCAACACCAATCACTGCTAAACTAACTCCTTCTGGAAGAGTAATTTTCTCATTTTTTTCGTGATCCTCACCATCTGTTAAAACTAAGATATTTCCCACGGGTGCTACGTCTGATTCTTCAGATTGAAAATAAGGAATCATTCCCTTAATTGTATAACCAATATTTGACGATCCCTTTACTGTGGCCAATGACTCCAGTGCTGCGAGCCGTGAATCCACCAAGTCAATATCATCAGTAAATGGCAAAATTCTTTGAAATGTATCTGAGAAAATAAAAACTGAAAACTGATTGGCCGCTGAGTTTTTCACAAAGTGTCTGGCAATTTGTAACGACTTTAAAAATCGATTTGGACGGACATCCTCAGACAACATCGACGCAGAAGAATCGATTAAAATAATTGTTTTCTGGTCAGGAACCTTGGCACTGATTTTTTCTTCTTCGCCTCTCAAGTCAAGAAGTGCTACTACTAAAAAAACAAAACTAAGTATGAGAAAAAAGTGTGATGCTCTAGACGATAAGGATGTGGATAAAAACCAATATTCTTTTATATAAGAATGACTTTTTTTAAAATAAAACCAAACCAAACCCCAAAAAACAAGGAGTGCTGGTAAGAGAATATAAATGAGTTGAAATTTTTGTAAAATCATACCAACTCTCTTCCTAGATATCTTCTACCTAGTTCCGAAAATGCAAATAAAATTGCGGCAATTACCAAATACCTATAATAAAGTTCTTCAAAGACAACTTTGCCTTGTCGTTTAATAACTTCCGTTCGCTCTAACTTGTTAATTTGTTCTAAAACTTGTTTTAAGCTGTTATTATTTTTTGCTAAATACGTTTTTCCACCAGTCATTTCTGAAATTTCTTTCATAGTTTTTACGTCAATACTTCCACCGGGAATTGTTTGATATCGTTGAACTCCAAAGACATTTTTACCACCAATAGGAATTCTGGCGTTTTCATCGCCCCCCATTCCAATTGTATAAATTTTTATTTTGTTTTCTTTGGCAATTTCTGCTGCTTGAACAGGAGTCATCGTACCAACGTTTGCTACACCATCAGTAAGTAAGACGATGATTTTAGATTTGGCTTCTGATTCAAGTAAGCGTGCTGTTGCTAGAGCGAGAGCATCACCAATATTGGTTCCGTCACCAAGCGGCCCCATCTGAATGCCATTCACCATTTTTGAGATGATTTTTGTATCAGTTGTAAGTGGCAATAAGGTAAACACTTTTTCTGCAAAAACAATTACCCCAATTCTATCTAGGGTAAATAAATTCACAAAATCATGAACTTGCTTTTTGGCAGATTCAAATCTGTTTGGTGGCATGTCTTCTGCCAACATGGAACGGGACAAGTCCACGACAACATAAATATCTTTTACGTTTATTTTATCTTCTTGATTGCCTAGTGGTCTTCTTGGACCAGCTAGTGCGATTGCCAAATAGGCCCAAGCGATAGTAGTGGCGACAAAGAAAATAATTCTAAAAAATGAAAATGAGCCTATTTTGTATTTTTTAGGAATAAATATTTGTGGCTTTTTAAAAAGGTTAAAATAAGCAATACTCCAAACAAGGAAACCAATTAGTGCAAAAAAGGCATATTGCGGATGTTGAAAATCACCATTTTTGAGGAAATTCATCATTTGATACCTCCTCGGATTTTATCGAAGGCTTCTTTGATTTCAAACAATTCTTCTTTGGATAATTGTCTTTTATATTGATGCTCTTCCATCGTTTTATAAAAATCATGAAGTGCATTATTCTTTTCAGGAAAAAACACCAACCATTGATCTTTGTTTTTATAGATTTCTTCGTAGTGCTGTCGCTCTTTGGCTGAATGAAACATCGTTTGAAAATGACTTTTCTTTTTTTGTTCACTTACATTCTTATTAAAATAATTCATCATTCGTTTTCGATACTTCAAGATTAAAAAAGTTAAAGCAATTACAAATGAAATTATTATTACTGTTGTAATAAAATTTTTTCCTACAAAATCAACTGCCTGATTTAAAATAACAAATGATCCATCAAACGACTCAAGTGGTTTAATTTCAAAGGGTAAAGAAAAAGATGTGACATAGTCACCAAATTTGAAATCTAGATTTTGACCTCTTTCGGCCGAAGACTCTGCAATCGTAGACAAATTAACGAGGATGACATCGTAGTTATTCTCTGACCTTTTTGCCTCCACGCTGACTACATAAAAATGTGAGAGTACGACTTGATTTTTTAAGTTATTGAACTCATTTACGTCGTAGTTTTCCACAGGCCACAATTGCATAGAAATATTAACCAGATCACCTTGTTTAATATTTTGAGAAGGTTCGAATTTAATTACGTTTTTTACTTCCATTCCAAATGTAGAAAACATCATTAAAAATGAAAAAAGGAATACGATCGATCTCACCGCATCATCTCCTTCACGAAACTTTCGAGATAACTCTCGTGAACTTTCAACTCTCGAATTCTCTTATTTAAATCTGCTTGGTTTTTTTTCCCGCCCAATAAAAACCTCCCAAACTTACCTGATGCACCGAACCCAGGTGAACTATAAAGTAGGTAAGGAATTTTTTTGGCTTCATCTAGGGGAGTTTTAAGCTGGAACATATGAACATTTGATCTATGAAGAATTTTCTTTACCAATTCTGGCTCTAAAAAATCATGAAAATCAGATAAGATAATGACTTCTCTCTTCTTGTTTAAGTGCTTCATTATAGCTGCATATTTTTCATCTTTTCCCACTGATTCTTTTTGACCATCTTGAATGATAACTTTTCCATTTCCATTTAAAATATTCAAATCTTCAAGGGCACTAATTAGCCTTGCTAACCCACTTTCACCCTTTGACTTAGGCACATTAGTTACTTTGTCGGTCACGATTAAGGTATGGACAATGTCACTGGTTTCTTCTGCTAATAAATACATTAAACAACATATCTCAATAGCCGCTTGAAGTTTAGAAACCCCCTTAGCCCCTTGATACATTGTTGCCCCTGCATCTAAAACAACAACTATTTCTATATTTCTTTCTTCTTCAAATGTCTTAATATAAGGATGATTTGTTTTGGCCAATATCTTCCAATCAATGAAACGTACATCATCACCAAATGAATACACTTGGTGTTCTTTAAATTGCAAACCTGTTCCTCGAAACTGAGTCTTCAGCATTCCTATGGAAAAAGAATTTGCTCGCTTGAAAAGATTGACCCTAAGTCGGCCAACAATTTTTCTTACTTCATTTATTTTCATGATAAGGCTTGTTTTGCTATTTTTTGAGCGACATCTCGAGCGTTCATATTATCAATTGTCGCTTCATAAGATAAAATAATTCTATGTCCCAACACTGACGGAATAATTCTCATCACGTGGTCAGGGCTTACAAAATCTTTTCCATCCATAAAGGCTACATATTTCGAAATTCTATATAACCAAATAACGGCCCTTGGTGAAGCACCGGCCAAGACGATTCCCTGAAATTCTTTTTTAAACAAGTCACTACTTGGTCTCGTTGAATGGACAATTTTTACAATTAAATCTTTTACTTTTTCATCCGTGTAGACACTATCCACGACTTCCTGAATAGATAATAAATCATCAGTACTAAGTACTGGTTCTAATTTCGCTAATGAATTTCTTTTTAAATCTAAAATCGCTTTTTCAGCTTTAAAAGAAGGATAATCTACGTTCACCTTCATCATGAATCGATCTAACTGTGCTTCTGGTAACTGATAGGTTCCTTCTTGGTCAATTGGGTTTTGTGTGGCAAGAACAACAAATGGTGAAGATAATCGATGTGTCTCTTCTCCAATTGTAACTTGTTTTTCTGCCATTGCTTCTAGAAGCGCCGCTTGTACTTTGGCAGGTGCTCTGTTGATTTCATCTGCTAAAAGTAATTGAGTAAAAATAGGACCAAACTTAGTTGTGAATTCTTCATTTTTTTGTGAATAAATCATCGTCCCAACTAAATCAGATGGAAGCAAATCAGGCGTAAACTGCACACGCTTAAAAGCAAGATCGCACAACTTACTCATGGTAGAAACGGCCATGGTTTTACCAAGACCAGGCATACCTTCAATTAAGACGTGCCCCTCACACACCAGAGCTGCCATAATGGCATCTAACAATTCATCTTGACCAAAAATAACACTCTTCGCTTGATTAAGTGATGCTTGTACTTTTTCTCGTAATACTTGTGACATAAATACCCCTAAACCCTTTTATATAAAATATATTTTATGTAATTTCCCTTATCCGATAAACTTTGAAATGGATGATCTGGTGACTGAACCCCCAGATCTAACAATTGCAACTTGGTGCCCGATCTTGCAGCGGCTACTTGTACAGTCTTATCTAATTCTTCATGAGAGACATAATGAGTGCATGAGGCTGCAACAAATAGACCATTTGGATTCAGCACTTTTAAGCACTTTAAGTGAAGTTTTTCATATCCAACAATTGCATTTGATTTATTTTTTTCAGACTTCGTAAAGGCTGGTGGATCACTTACCACAACATCAAAAAAAGTTTTTGACTCCAAGGCTTGATCTAAATACTTAAACACATCAGAACGAACAAAATATCCGCGATCTTTAAAGCCATTAGTCTCTACGTTTCTACTGATCGCAGCTCCCATATCTCCTTGATCAACAAATGTAACGTGCTTAACGCCCGCTCTTAACATATGTAGTCCCCAAGAGCCTACGTAAGAAAAAAGATCTACACCTGTTGCAAAAGTAGTATGATAATCCTTAATTGTATTTTCTAGTTTTCTTCGATTCATTCTATGATCATAATAGAATCCAATTTTTTGAAATGATTCACTTGTAATTTCATAGTCAAATCCATTCTCTTGCACTTTAACAACTGGTGGGAGTTTACTGGATTCAAAACTTGGAAGCTGTTCGTGTTTGCGATAAGCTTCATTGTCTAAAAAATAAACTTCTTTTTCAGGAAAGACGTTATTGAGGTACTTTTTTATGGAGTCGCGAAAACGATCTATTCCCGCTGAATTAATTTGTACAATAATGGCATTCATAAAAACATCGGCAATTAGACCTGGTAAATTGTCTTGGCCACCGTGAACCAATCTAAATCCATGCTCTAATATTTTTAGATCTTTTCTTTTCAATAACGCTGTATCTAATAAACTTTTTAAAACAATTTCTTCAATCCCAGCCTGATGAAATGTTCCTTGTGTATTATCAACACTTTTTAGAATTTTTATTTTATAAGATGATGTGGAAAATAAATTTATATAACCAATACAGCATAAATTATTTTTTTTATTTTCTATGAGTACCCATTCACCTGGAATGAACCCCTTTGGAAGATTGTTAAAATCTTCTTCTCTTAATTCAAATTCGCCTTTTTTGATTTTATTAACAGCAGTGTCTTTTAGCTCTATCGATTTCACTTTTTACAACCTTAAATACGTGTCTAAATATTATAAGATTTTACCAGATTCTCGTGAAGTAGAACTTATTTCTTACTAGAGTTAAATGATTGGTTATTTGAGTATTACTGAAGGTAATATATTTTTGATAAAGTCATCTACATTGCCTCTTTCTTCTTTAAAGAGCGTATGACTAATTTCGTAGAAGCGTTGTTGACCGGATTGGTTCTTAGATGCCAAATAACGAATTATCTTCATTGGCTCATCATAATGATAGTTCGATTCACACAAACCAGAATCAGAAAAACAGCTCAATGGACGCGATGAGTTTTCAAAATACAAACGTAAAGCTGCGGCATCTAATTTTGGATGGTTTAAAAAGGCATTCAAATACTCTGCTAATCTTGTCACCCTTTCGCTTCCTTGATCTGCTTGAAACTGTGACAAGAAGCTAAAATTCTGTCTAATCATCTGAAACGCTGATTTTAAAAGTTCTGGTTTTTTAATGACTGCAACGGCTAAATCCACACCGGTAATACTGTTTATATTAAAATTGTAATTTAGCTGCTCTCTTTTCTCGAACAATAATTCTTTTAGAACAATATAGCCTTCGTTAACAAAACGATAAGCATCAGAATCCTTCGAGCTATCAGATTTTAGTAACTCACCGTGAATAAAATCAACTATCGGTGAAATTTCTCTGATCATATCTATTAACTTTGCATCTTTGGGAAAAGCATCCATCAACAAAGGCCACAGATCAAAAAACTTTTCTGTCGTTATAAATACATCAAAAAGATTATTGTCTTTATAGCGAAGATTCATTTCTTCAAGTGTTGCCGTTTGCTCAGTTTCGCCATATACATCTGCTGGACTTCCAAGATAAGCACCAATGGCCACTAATTTAGCGAACGTCTCTTCTACTCTTCTTTGCTCTTGATAATTTAATCCCGCGGTCCAATCCACCGCTAAGTCGACAACTGTTTTTCCAGATTTTGGATCTTTGATAAGTAATTTTTTCATTAAACTTTCTCCAGCAACAGTCGTTGCTGGTAAATCGAAACCTCTAAGTAATGCTTCATCAACTTTCTTGACATCTTTACGGTTTAAAAATTGATTGAGTCCTGCCCTCGTTGGTGCAATTCTATCTCGAACATATCTTCCTAAATTAGAAAATGCTGCCATCAAAGAAAGATCGGCCAAAAGAGTTCCGTTATGTTTTCTTAAATCATCTTGATCTAATGGTAATAAATTTCTTTCTTGAGCTTTTTTCGCCGATGAAGCTACCAGGGTCTGTTGAAAAGCTCCTAAAAATTTACCATATTTTAACTTAGGCTCTAATCCTCGGCCGTTATTAGCATCATGAAGTCCGTCATAAACCTTCAATGAGTTTTGTGCCATTCTCAAATCATTGTCAGACATTTTTCGTCCGCATCGTACTCCTGGAACTTTTAGACACTTAGAAAGTAGCCCCTTACGGTCTTTTACTTCTTCATTATAATCTTCAGCTGCTACGACATAATTTAAATAAGCCACACCTAGATAATTATTATCAAAACGAACTTCTCGAATAACTGTTTCAATTCTTTCCATTGTCGTAAGAGTTGGATTTACTGTATTCCATTTTTCATTTACCAAACTTACTTTCTGATTATTAACGGCCAATGACTTATCCGTTAAATCAAAGACTGATTCCAGTGATTCTTTCAAAGTTAAATAATATTTTTTAGGTTTTTTAGATTCAAATGGAACGAGGATTCCACCGCCATTTTTAAATGAACGCAAGATCCCACCAATTGGTGAGCCATATTGCTTTTCCCAAACTGTTCCCATGGTTTTAATAATATTTGCAGTATGAGTTTTCACCTGCTCTTTTGAAGGACAATTATATGGGCCAGACAATTGATCTAGGTACTTTTCACACTTGTATTCATCTGGTTGAGCTGGATAATTTTTAAACTTACTCTTAATGTATTGATCAGACTCTAGCCATTTTCCATAGTTTTTTAACAAATCTGTGCTCAGAACTAGTAACGGATAAGTTCTTTTAAAATTCTCTTCACTAGTCCACTCTTTCAACAAACTGCTTCGATAAAAGTCTAGTTCACCTTTAAATTCATTATCAAAGGCCACTAACCAATCCAAACTCGCACTTGCCAAATCAACACCAAAAAGTTTTTCATTAAATTTAAAATCATAGAGATAAAATGATAATTTATCGAGAACATAAACCAATCCACTTGTTTGCCCACTTAGCTTTGCAGATGTTTCATCTAATACTTTTAGTGTTAAGAGGTTTGTATTAAGCATTAAAGGAGAAAACAGTCCCTCATTATCTAGGATCGATTTCTTCATATCGATGCTTGGATTCTGCAAAAGAAAAGACTTATCAAATTGACTTAACCATTTATAGATTCTCACGCCAAAATAATCTTTTTCTACTGACAGACATGAACTTGGGAGATTTTTAACCAAATCATAGAAACTACTAGTTGACTCAAAGCTATCAACACACTTTAACAGTTCTTTTAAATCTTTATTGGTAAGGCTAGTTGGTTTAACAATAACATCATACTTATAGTATTCGTCTTTTACAGCATTGATATAATTGTCTGCATACATATAACGAAGATCTCTTTTTGCATTTTCATTAATTTGTGTGCCACTTGAAAGGATTTCTAAAACTTTCAAAATTTGATCGCGCGAAAAGAATTTTTTGAAATCTGCAAGAGTATCTCTACCATTAAATTTCGGTAAAATATCTTCTAATGATGAATACGATTGCTCTCGAGTTATCTCATCTGAGTTCCATGCTTTCTGTAAACTTGGCAACATCTCAACTGAATCATCTAATAGCTTAGTATAGAAATCAAATAGCAGAATAAAATTAGTATTATTTTGAAAATGCCTATCCAAAAAATTGAAAAGGAAGTTTTTCTCTTGCGGAGAATAAAAATTCCAAAGTAAAGCTAGTCCTTTAAAAGCTTGGTCATTTTCTGGAACAAATAGCATTTTACCAGAACGACCGAGATCTAAATAAGCTTGTTTGTCTAAGTTTTTAATAATTTTAAAGGCCACACCATAATAATCAGGAGTAATTCCATAGATGGTTTGGTTTAAATTATTCACGCTTTCAAATACATTTTTTGATAAGAAATCAAAGAAATATAAATTGTCGGCAAAAGACTTATTAGCATCTGCCTTTGCGGTCGTATGTTGAACAACAAAACTAAACAAATCGTAATATTCTCGATTTGATAAAAGTTTTGTCATCTTTGTCATAAATGTTAAAAAATTAGTATTGTATTTATTTCTTTCCAACTCTGCACAAACCGGAATGGCTAACTTAAGTGCTGCGATGTCTCTGATAGAAAAATCAATAAATTGATCTTGTCCTTTATTTTTTATCACTTCGACGTAATTTCCAATATGATTTACCAGATTAAAATCTACGAGTTGACCATTGTAATTAGTCTGGGCCCCACATTTCAGCCCGTCATTATAGGCAAAGCTTAACCCACGTAGATCTTTCACCAATTGAGGATTGGTATCAAACGGATATCTTAATAGATCTAAAAAAACTTCAACTGTTAAATCTTTATTCTGTAGCCAACTATAAATCCAAGGGGCAGATCCGTCTTGATTTCCAATTAGCATTAATTTTGACAGTAATTCTCTGTCCTCTTCAGACATACCCTCTTCTGCTTTTCTTGCAACCATATCGACAACTTTCAAGCGCATGTCGATAAACTTATCTACTTTGGCAAACTTTAAAACTTCCGATCTAAACGGCTCGCCTTCTTTTCCGATTGCGATAATCAAATGTTTCATAAAATTTGATGTATATGATAGTGCTTTGGGTTCAACTTCTAGAAACTTTAAAATCTTAATTAAATCTGACTTGGAGGGAATTCTTCCCTGTCTATTGTCACAAACCTTTAAAGTGGGATCTTGAATACATTCAAATAGGTCTTTGGTGGCATCATAGAAATTCGTTTCGGTTAAGGCGTTTATAACAAAACTTAAGTCATCTAATCCCTCAACTGAGTCTAGCTCTCTGATGTTTCTAAAAAATCTTTCTTTTTGTTTTGGGTTTTTTAAGATGGCATCATTTAATGGCATCATTAAATGGTTCCAGTTATGTTTTTGAATTTTCGTAATGGCTAAAAACAGCGATGGAAACTCTTTGTCCCATCTCATACACTTGAATAAAAGCTGGACAT
>JAKLJM010000481.1 GCA_023151145.1 Bacteriovoracaceae bacterium
TTTTGATAATATTTGGAACTTGATGATTTAAAAGTCCAGAAACAATAAGTACGGTTCCAGCTTTTGAAGAATTCACTATTGCTTGATGCTCAAGTTCTAAAACGTTTTCTAAAATATTGGCAAAAATAAGATCAAAAGATTTCTCAAGGTATCGATCACGAATAACTAAGCTAGAACCCTCTAACGAATTCACATCAAAATTAATGCTTAGATTTTGATAGGAGTTATCAAGCGCACTGCGATCAATGTCAACAAACTCCACTTGCATTTGCTTTAAAAGAATCGCACCAATTCCTAATATCCCCGACCCACAACCAAAATCCAAACAACGATTGCCTAGTATTTTATCGAGATGTTTTTCAAATAATTTTAAACAAAGAAAAGTCGTTTCATGAGTTCCTGTGCCAAATCCCATTCCTGGATAAATGATAATTTGCTTTTTATTATCATCTTTAAATTTTTCCAACAACCATTCCGGAATGACTTCAAACTTTTCTGAAATAATAATTGGAGTGTAATATTTTCTCCATTCCTTGTTCCAGTCTTCAATAGCCTTTGTTTCAATTACAAAAGGAATATTGGAATAACGGTCTTTTAAAATAAAAACAAAATCTTCTGCTTCGCTGATGTCTGAAAAATAATATTTTATATAATACAAATCAGTGGCAAAAGTTGCTTCTTCTACTTCATCTAAAAGAGTTTCTGGAACGTCACCACCTGAATAGGCTCTTTCGCCAAGAATCTCATCGACCCTTGCTTCTTCTAATGAAAAATCTTCAATTCCATCACAGCCACAATCAACCATGGCAAGTTTATCGATTTCAGCTCTTTTAACTTGAGTGGTCTGATCATAACTCAAGAGAACAAAGGCAAATTTATTTTCCACACTTAGGCTCCATTTTTAGCATAGGAATAAAACTGGCGTTTGGTTCAAGCACAATATTTCCTAAACAACTTTTTCCCACCCATACGACATTAGGGTGCCATAAATTTAAATAAGCATATTGTTTATCAACAATCTCTTCAGCACTTTTATAAAGTTCAATTCTTTTGGCTGGATCAAGTTCAACCGTGGCGAGATCAACGGCCTTATCAAAATCTTTATTTAAAAAAGAAATTCTGTTTCCACCTTTTGGAGGAACATTTTCAGAATGAAAGACAAAACGAAGCATCTCGGGGCCAGTGAAACCTACCCATTGGCTTATGACCATATCAAATTTTCCATTTTTAAAACTCGACATAAAAGTTCCCCATTCTTGAATCGAAATTGAAACTTTTACCCCTGATTTTTCAAAATAGTCTTTAATGACTTCTACGACTTCGATGCTGGCCTTATTGTTACTGACTTTCCAATCGATTTCAAAGACCTTGCCATTTTTTTCAAAAAAACCATGGTGATTTTTTTTGAATCCTGCTTCTTCTAAAAGGTTTGCCGCAAGTTTGGGATCGTATTGATCGACTTTTCTTTCACGATACATATCAGAAAAAGCTTTTGAAAACATACTTGTTGCTAAAATAGCAGTATTTTTTAATTTATATTTTAAAATATCTTCACGTGGAATTAGATGAGATAACGCTTTTCT
>JAKLJM010000482.1 GCA_023151145.1 Bacteriovoracaceae bacterium
TACCGTGGCTCCAGTCATAAAACCATGTCTAGACACAATCAATATCCAACTAAAAATTACAGCTAAAGTTTGAGAACCAATTCCTATTTTATAAATAGTTTTACGTGGCAATTGATCAATCCACCTCAAAACCAGAGGATTAAAAAAAAATTGCGCTATTTTTGAAAGTAAAAAATAACCCGCAACAGTTTGAATGTGACCTGGAAAAATAGCAATCAAAATCAGCGGAACTGTAAAATCCCAAGATTGATCTCCGAAACGTGTTAAAAAGCGGCTAAGTAAAATTTTAAAAGCAATGGACATGGTCTTAAAGCTTACTCATTATGACAGGTCAAAGTAAATGGTTTTCTGTTTAAACATTGACTATTGTTCTTTCAAGTGGATTAGTATCCCCATTATGGAATTAAAAGAATTAATTGAGCAGGAAGAATTACACTTCAAAAAACTTAACGAATTAGTTCAAGAAACCATCAACGAAGAAGAGATTCTTTCTTATAAACTACTGGAATTAGAAAAAGATACAGAGCTTTCCTTGGGGCAGAAGTGTGCTGACAAAGTTGCAGAATTTGGAGGCAGTTGGACTTTTATTTTTGTCTTCTTTTTTACTTTGATTTTCTGGATTATAGTCAACACGCTTTTACTAAAAGATAAGGCCTTTGATCCTTACCCCTTTATTTTACTGAACTTAGTTTTGTCTTGTATCGCGGCTATTCAAGCTCCGGTTATCATGATGAGCCAAAATCGCCAAGAAGAAAAAGACCGCCGTCGCAGTCGCAGTGACTACATGATCAATTTAAAAGCCGAAATGGAAATCCGTTCTTTACATAGCAAAATCGATTTACTTATTGCAGAGCAAATGAAGTCTTTATTTAATATCCAGCAAGCTCAGATGGAGAGTTTGCAAAGTATTGAGAAAAAATTAAGATCGTAACTTAACAAAGGATGTCCTCATGGACCCAGTTATCAGCAGTTATCAAGCGCCAAGAATTCGTTTCTTAGGAGCTGCAGGAACAGTGACAGGCTCAAAATATCTTCTAACTTTTAACCAGCGAAAAATTCTGATTGATTGTGGTCTTTTTCAAGGCCTTAAAGAACTCCGCCTAAAGAACTGGGATAGATTTCCGATAGACCCAAAAACAATTGATGCTATCTTATTAACGCATGCACATATTGACCATTCTGGATACATTCCTAGACTTATAAAAGAAGGATTTCGAGGAAAAATTTTTTGTACTCAAGCTACATTTGATCTTTGTAAAATTCTACTTCCAGATACGGGTCATCTTCAACAAGAAGAAGCTGATTATTTGGCCAGAAAAAAAATTTCGAAGCATAATCCACCACTCCCTCTATTTACCGTTGAAGATGCAAAAGAAGCCCTATCCTATTTTGAAACCAAAAATTTCGATGAAGAATTTGAAGTTATTCCCGAGTTATTTTCAACTTTTAAATATGTTGGTCACATTCTAGGTGCAGCTTCTTGCTTTGTAAAAGCTGGTCCAATAAGAATCGCTTTTTCTGGCGACGTGGGCAGATGGAATGATCTAATTTTTAGAAACCCTATACCTCTTCCACAAGT
>JAKLJM010000026.1 GCA_023151145.1 Bacteriovoracaceae bacterium
CAAAATGATCTTTCCACTGAACAGCAGCTGAGCCGATGATATCATCAGCTTCATAGTCATCATGTGAAAAAGTTGGTAATCCCATTTTTTGAATGAGTTCGTCTATTAAGGCAAATTGAGGAATGAGATCTTCTGGTGGTTCACTTCTATTTGCTTTATAGGCATCATAAAGTTTATTTCTGAATGATCCGCCCTTGGTATCTCGAGCTAAGAAAATATGTGTCGGCCGATGCTCTGATAACATTTTTAACATCATCGTAAACACACCATAGACTGCATTTACTGGCGTGCCCTCTGGTGAAGTTAAAGGTCTAATCGCAAAAAATGCTCTAAAGATAAAATTAGAAACATCGACAATGATGAGTCGTTTTTTAGACATATTTATTTCCTAAAATTATTGATTTAACAAGATTCAGTTGTATTCGATGCGAACCAACTTGTCTTTCTCTTTTTGAGGCCGACAAAAGTATCGTCGTTCGCCATTACTGAAGTATCTGCCATGACATCACCAAGACGGTGACCAGAGTCTAAATTATACAAAAGATAAACTTCTAAACCGATGAGCGCTGCTCCAACAATTGCCCCCAAAAGCCATCCCCAAAAAGGAATGATGCAAAAACTTAATGGAATGGTGAGCGGAAGGTTTCTAACTAAGGATTGTTTCACTGAACAAGGACTTCCATCCTCGAGTGACTTTACGGCAAATCCCATAAACCGCTTTCCTCCAGATTGTCCATTATTCATACCATCAGCAATCGAGAGATAAATGATTCCAAGAACTAACCCTAAAGGGAAAAATAAAACTGATAAACAAAAGACAATAAACAAATCTATTGCTTTGGCAATTAACCTCGAAAGTCGAGCCACTTTGAGTGCTTTATTCAACAAATATTTTCGATCGTTATTTTCCATAGATTTATTTTAGCCTACTGGCGTGTTTTGGCAAAAATAAAAAGCGCAATGCGATAAAAATTGTGTTTTCCCTTAGAAAGAAACTTTGATAGAATGGCTTCTAAATCTTAAGGAGAAATATATGGGATTAGTAAATAAAACTGACGTCGCACATTTTGAAAATGACGTTATTAAATCAAATAAGCCAGTTCTTGTAGATTTTTGGGCTGAGTGGTGTGGACCATGTCGTACACTAGGACCAATCCTAGATGACGTTGCCAAAGAAGTTGGAGAAAAAGCTACTGTTTTAAAAGTAAACGTAGACGAAAATCCTGAACTAGCACAACGTTTTGGTATCCGTGGGATTCCAACAATGATCTTCTTCAAAAACGGACAAGCATCTAAAACTTTAGTTGGTGTTCAAGCAAAAGATGAAATAAAAAAATCATTAGAAGAATTAGCTTAAATAAAAGGCTCCATAAGGGAGCCTTTTTTTTACAATAGAGGACAAAATGTCTCAAATTATCGACGCTCAATATATCAATAACTCCTTTCAAGATGCGCACAAAGTGCTCACTACTTTTATTAATAATCCACACAACATTCACTCTGTGAACAGCGCCATTCAATTAATGGTTGACGCATACAAGGCCAATGGAAAAGTTTTTAGCTGTGGAAATGGTGGCTCGATGTGCGATGCTATGCACTTTGCAGAAGAGCTCACTGGTCGCTTCAGAAAAGAACGTGCCCCACTTGCTGCTATGGCCATTAACGATCCAAGCCATCTAACTTGTGTCGCTAATGATTATGGTTATGACTTCGTTTTTTCTCGCTATGTAGAAGCATGGGGGAATCGTGGAGATGTTTTACTAGCCATTAGTACTTCTGGAAATTCACCCAATGTCATCAACGCCGTAGAATCCGCTAAGAAAAAAGGGATGAAAGTTGTTGGCTTACTTGGTAAAAATGGTGGAAAACTTAAAGACATGGTAGATATTTCACTTGTAGTAGACTCTCAAGTTTCAGATCGCATTCAAGAAGTACATATTAAATGTATTCATATTTTCATTGAAGGTATTGAAAGAAATATCTTTCCAGAAAACTACTAAACAAAAGCAATAAAAAGTAAAAGCATGGCTGCTGCTTGAGAAAATAGCAGCCACTTTTTTGAATGAGTTTCTTTGTAATTTAAAAAAGTATCGATGAGAAATGCTTGAGCCCAAAGAATTAAAGCAATCTTATAAATCAACGTTTGGCTTCCAGAGCTAACATTAAAATAATCCAGCAAAAATGGCATACTCATCACAACAGCAAGAAGTATCGTCATTTTCTTTCTTTTTATTTTTTCAGCATCTGTTAATTCTGCAATTGTTAATGTTTCTGGATGACGATATTTAAAAATAAAATCATTCATAAAAAGTGCAAAGATTAGCACCACAAGAAAGTCTTCTAATTCTTTAATTCCTAAAAATATTTGAATTAAAAAAAGCACAACAAAACTTGCTAAAAGCAAAAAACGTACTTTGTTGCCACGATAATGAATGAGGTTTTTAAAATCTATTAAAGCCATAGAGTTATTATAACCGAAGCTCTTAAAAGGAGTGATTTCTAAAGAAAGAAAGCCCTAACTAGCTGAAAGCCCGTCCCAAGAGATAAACGGGCCTGGGGTAAAAAATTGGCAATAGACCTTATCTTACTCTTTCAATCCCTTTTCTAATTTCTGCATTAAATGATTTTCTGTACGGAAGACGATTTGAGAATTTCTTGTCTACGATTGGCCCGATAGACAAATCAGATGGCAGCCCAGAATCACCTTCAATGGTAATTTCATCAAAATCTAATTTTTCATTGTCTTTATATGTGTAAATAACTTTTCGTCCAGTTTTTGGATCAACAGAAATTTCATCTTGTGCAAAAGAGAAAATAGTCGAAAACAATAATGTGAGTGTTAATAATAATTTCATCCGAAATCTCCTATTTTCTTACAAAGTCATTTACTCGTTGAAAGTACGCACGTAAATCAGCTTCTTTGGGTTCTGAAACATTTTGCAAAACTGTCATGGCATCTTGTGGACGATCGTTAAGCTTTAAGGCGAGAGCAAAGTTCAATCCAACTCTCGCTTCTGCCAGTGTTGCCTTATCTAATTTCGCAAAAAGATCTACAGACTCTTTCAACATTCCTTTCATCATTAAACTAGTGGCGTAACCTGAGGCTACATCTACATCTAGAGGTTTTTTACGATGAAGTGCTTCTAAAATGGCGTGCGCTTGCTCCACTTTCCCATATTTTAAATACAGCTGAGCTAAATTATAAAGTGGAGTTAAGGCAAAGGTATTTAAGTCAGCAGCTTTTTTATAAGCTAAGAGTGCTTTTTGATACTTTCCTTGAGCTTGATAAACTACCCCAAGATTATTAACTGGTGGGTTGAATTTTGGATCGAGATCTCTTGATTTATTAAAAAAGAGAATCGCTTTTGAGAATTCACTTTTTAAGAAATAACAAGTACCAACTTGATTCCAGTAACTCGTATTATTTTTATATTGACCGTAAACATCGTCTGCTAATTTAAAACCAGCATCAAATTGATCTTGATAACAATAAGATACTATTTTATCTAAGGGATCATTCGAGTTCTGATTTACATCTTGCAGCTTTGGCTTGGGAAGTCTGGCAATTGATTCTTTTGAAAGTGCATCAACTTCAGAAACTTCACCCTTAAATTGATCGCGATCCGGTTGATATTTTTTTTCTTCGGTACTTTTAAAATCTAAACTATCCACCCAAGAATAATCATCGCTCAACGGAGAACCATCAGAAGCATTTTTACGACTTATCGTTTTTTCTGGTGTTGAACTACAACCGGTCGAAACTAAGCCCAACAGGAGAGCAACTACTAATATCTTTTGTAATTTCATTATCTCGCTCCTCCCTTATCCATCAGCACACCAGCTCTTTCAACAAAATGCTCAGGGGTAAAAGGTAAATCCATATTTCCAATAAACCAGTTATTATCGACACTCAAAATATTTTCAGTTTCAATTTTTTTAACAGCGGCCTTTCTAAATTCTTTCGCTTGTTTTTCAATCGGTGCAACGAGACCCATCATACTTTTTCTAAATGATTTAACGTATTCTTCAGATTTTCCCTCTGGAATAAACTGAGAGATCTCTTTGATTAATTGTTCGTGACCTTGAACGAGATACTTATATGACTTAACAATCCCAGCACCTGAACCTATTTCAGCTACTTCAATAGCTGAGCTAGTTAATCTCTCTAGTGATTTGAATTTTGCTTTTAGAGCTTGATTATATTTTTCTTCTGGAAAAGAAAGTGTCACTTGTGTGAGCTGATTTAACTCCGCCTCAAGTCTAGGAACTCTCATCATCGCAATGGCATCTAAGCCTTCGAGTGGAATGTCTAGTTTTGCCTTTTTAGCAACTTCATAGAACTGCATCATTCGTGCTCGCCAATTTTTTGCTTCATCAGCTCTACCGATCGATTCAAGTTCATTAGCAAGAATTGAAATTGGGTAAATTAATTTACCAACCATAAACTTATCTGACTCTAAAGCTTTGATCGTATCATTGAATGATCCCCACTTTTGAGACTCTGCAAGTTCATTTAATAAATCCAAATGAGCATCTGCAATAAAAGCGCTTTCTAAGTTACAACGCTGTCCTTTTGCAATGAGCGATCGAGATTTATCAAACTCTCTTTCTGAAACGTAGATCACGTTAGCATTCTTAAAAAATATTTTTTTATTTTTAGAGTTTGTTGAACAAACTTTATCGAAAAGTTTTTCTGACAATGTCGAAGACTCTTTAAACATTCTACGTTGAAATAGATCCGTAGTGAACATGATATAATCTTTTTCAAACTTTATGACTTCATCCGCGGTCATCATCGCCACCGCACGATCGGCCCAGATATAGAGATTTCGGCCATCATTTGTTTCGTAAAAGAGTACTGCGATATTATATGCTGCCGTTCTTTTTGCTTCTTGATTAGACTCCGGTGACTTATAAATTTGTAAATATCCTTTTAGGGCACCTTTCTTATCACCTTTTTGCGAAGCTGCTTCAACGTTTTCAAATTGCATACTTAATACTAAGGCTTTCACTTTTGAGCGATATTCCGGACTCACTTTAAATTCACCTGCTTCAATTCTGTTGGCAAATTCAGATAGAGCCTTTTTGTCATTTGATGTTTTATATTTATCCATTATTTCTGCCAGCATTTTTTCTTGTGGCTCAATGTCATTTGGAAAATTTTTTCGATAATTCATCAATGTTTTTTGCGCACCTGCTAGATCTGATTTTTCAAAATAGGCAGAAAAAAGTCGCTGATAAATAACTGCTGACTTCTCTTCACTTGGTTTAGAGTTCAAATAGGCTTCATAGGCTGGAATTAAGAATTTTTCTTGAGTTTCTTTTTTAACCCCTTTACCTAATGATGCCATTAAAGAATTTCCGGCCGTACTCTCAGTTTTTTTGTCGCCATTTTTCTGGGCTAATTTAATTGCCTCAGCGTAATATTGAACGGCATTGTCAAAATCTCCAATCGCATAAAATGTTTCTCCAGCTAAGAAGAACGAATTTTGAGATTTCGACGGATTTAACTTGGCATCAATCATAAAATAAGTGATCGCTGCTTGAGTTTTTCGTTTTAAAATTTCTTGATTATGATTAAAAGTTTTCTCTACAATACCTTTTTGAATAATGGCACCCATTTTTTGGGTATTGAATTTTAAAATATCAATTTGTTCTTGAGTAAGAGCGCCTTTATCAAATTGTTTTACGAGTGACTTACAGGCTTCAAGATGCTCATTTTCCTTTCCAAATTTATCATACAGACTCAAAAGCTCTAAATTGATATCGGCTTCTTCTTTGTCATTTTGCTTATACTGTAAAGCTTCAGTAAGTGCCTTTTCAGCAAAAGTAAATTTCCCTTGGGTCTTTAAGTATCTACCGACCTTGAGTAATACTTCAGAAATGTTTTTACCGTTTTTGCGATAAAATTCCACTCCTTCTTTAATCTTTCCAGCTTCAGTATAAAAATAGGCCATATCTCTCTCGATACTTTTTGTCATATCGATATATTTTTGGCTTTTTGATAGTTCATAAGATTCATTCAATAACTGTAGGGCACGATCGTATTTGCCTTGTTTGAAATAACTCCATCCTAAATTAAAAGCATCTTTCGTCCACCATTTATCTCGTTTAACTTTTAAGGCTGCTTCATAAAGTTCCTGAGCCTTATCGTAAGATCCACGATTGAAGTATATTTCTGCTAATGCAATTCGAGACTTATCAGAAATAACTGATTCTTTTCTCGTCGACTGTAGAGACATTTCAAAAAACTTTTTTGCCTTATCATCTTGCTTTTGTTCCTTAGCATTAAAAGCTAAGATATAATAGGCTTCGGCTTTTTCATCAAAGTTTTTAAATTTTGACAACAAAACTAATACCGTTTTTTGTGCTTGCTCAAAATAACGAGCTGAGTTTTTAAAGTGTTCGTCTCTATTTACTTTTGAACGCTCGTCTTGAGGTATTTCAAGATATTTTTGATTTTCTTGATCTCTTAACAAACGACCTTTCTCTAAAAGAATTTGTCCCATTCTTAACATGAGCTCTGGTCTTGTTGCACCAGTTTGCTTGTTAAGCCTAGTCACTTCTTTTAACTCTTCATCGATTAAGTTAATAAGCTCTTGTCTTCTTTTTTCTACATCTGCCTTTACTTCAAGGCTTTGCGAAGAAATAAAAAACACTGCTAAAAGTAAAATCAATTTTTTCTTCATAATTATCTACACTCTGATTTTAAAGAGAAAACATAATCTCCAAGCTCATCAGCCCAGAATTCACCATTAAAATTCCAAAAATACTGCTTATCTGTTCGTTTTAAATTAACGATGTCACCACGCTTACGATTTAAACCATCGGCCGAAATATCGTCATAGAGCTCAGATTTTCTTCGTGATAAAATCTCAAGCTTGATATAACTCATATCTTCAAACGAGCGAATCATTTGGCTTTCATAGAGTTTTAATTGACCACGAATATAACCACCAATCAAATTGCGATGTAATGTCAAAGATTCTCGAAGTGAGTTATTTAGCGCCGATTTCAATGACGAATCCCTCATTCCCTTTAATCTTTCAATCTCTTCTCTGCCAAGATTGAAAGCATCAAATAATTCAATATAAGTTGCATCCCGAGAAATTGCCAAAAGAGCTCTACCAATTAATGGATTAACTTTAAGTTTTCCATCTTTTAAATCTTTGATTAATAAATAATACTGGCGATAATCTTTTCCTAAACTTGATAAAAACTTTCTATAATCGTCGAAATCTTTTTCGTAATTTACATAAAAAGTATCAACTACTTTTTTCGAATCATTCCATAAGCACATTTCCATATAAGTGAGTGCATTTAAAACTTCTATTTCGGGATTAAAAATGTAGCCAAACATTGGAGCTTTATAAGTAACGAGCTTCCCTAGTGTACGATTAAAGTCTCTTAAATAAAAACTCGTCCATGCTTCTTCAAATAAGATTTCAGGCCAAATATAGCTAGTTTTTTCAAGATCTAAATATGTTGAATAGGCTTTATCAAATGCTTGTGCCGCAAATTGCACTCTTGGAATTCCAATAACACAATAGTCTCTTGTGATTTTTAACTGACGTTGTCTTTCAGGACTATTTGCCTCTTTCACTCTACTTTCAGAAACACTCACACACTCTTTAAATGTTTTTAAAGCTTCATCATTTTTTTTCTGTACGGCATAAATACTTGCCTCTAACAACAAGGCAAAGGGCTTAATCGCATGATCGTCGTCTAGTTTTCGATCAATAAATCTCAATGCATCATCATATTTTCCTGCTCTGAAAGACTTCTTTGCGAGAACATATCTAATGGTTGAGGCATTGGACTTTTCTAAAATTTTTGAATCTAGTGATTCAAATTGTCTGACTCCAACTTTCGTAATAAGATCATCTGTAATTTTATCGATCTCAGCACTCCTCCCTCGAGGTGCTACTGCTAAATATTCCTTCAAGAAAGGAATGGCGGAAAAATACATCTCACTATTAATGAGCTCTCGAACCAACTGTGGATATTTATTTTTATCTCCACCGTTGTAAATTTGTTGTGCTCTTTCTAATGAGGCTTCTGTACACAGTGACCCTAAAGCGGCAAGTGTAACTATAATTTTTTTCATCTTACACTCCAGTTTAGAAACCAAACCCTAAAGAAAGAGTTGCATCATAATGATTTACCATTGAGCTCTTATTTAACTTCGGCTCAGTGGCACTGTAATACATTCCAGTAAAGTCAGCACGAATGCTCCAAGTTTGATCTAAATAAAACTTCATAGCTGCAGTCCAAAGAATTCCACTATGAGATTCTTCAGTCATTTGGTTGTCATTTATTGTCCCCAAATTATCGAAACGCGTTTTATTGTTCTGTTCTGTTAATTGCCCATAACCTAATCCAAATATCCAATCCATATAAGCAATTTTATTGAAAGTATTGATCTTGGTATAAAAAGGCGACCATAATCCCATGACGCCATAATAACTTTGGACAATTCTTCTAAAAGGAGTTGTTCCGGAACCACCGACTGTTGCCACAACACTTTTAAATGTATCGTTTTCTTCACCAGAATTTTTTGAGTACATAACTTCAAAACCCCAGTCCTCAGTAAAGAAATATCCGCCACGCGCCTGTATTGTTGTTGAGTCAACAAACGCACCACTTGTCGTTAGCCCATAACCTACGTTCACATGAAGATTATTGGCCTTTCTAAATTTTCGATTTTGAAGGACATAAACTTCTTTGTCTGGATCTAGCCAAGAAAATTCATAAACATCCTTTTCTCCGGCCAATGTTAGTTGTGGAATTAATAAAGAAATTAATAGCAATAGCGAACAAGAAAGTTTCATAGGCATCCTGCTTGTTGATAAAAAACCGTCGTGGTCAATCTTAGTCAACTACAATAATAACATGGACCTATTTGCGCGCAACCATAGGGAAAAACTTGATTATTAGTCTTATCTACTATTTATTTTTCCCTACAATATGTTTGGAATTTACAACTACTACAATGCTCGACTCTTGCCTGATTTAGTCGGGATATTTTTTTCCAAGTCTCAAATGTTTGATGAAAGACATCGGGCTTAAGTAAGGTTTCTATCGTAATCTTCTTCTCATCAAGAGACATTAAAACTAACCGAGCTTTCCAATCCTCACCTAAGTTCATCGACTTAAGAAGTCCATAAGCATATATCTTAACTTGAGAGAAATACTTCAACTCTTTCTCTAAGTTTAATTTTCCTGTTTTGAAATCTACTATAACTAATTCTTTATCTCGACTGTTAATACCATACCAATCTGGTGTCCCTGAAATCATTTGACCAAAAAATGAAAATTTAATTTCGTGTTCTGAATAAAATTGATCAACTTTAATCTTTTCAATTTCATCAATTGCCCATACGGCCTCTGACGATAAACGTTCCTTGATTTTTTTACCCAATAGGAACTGTGATATCTCATAATGTTTCTCAATACCTCGTTCTTTATTAGAACTAACAACATATTCTAGCTCTTCACCATCATCGATTTCATCACTAGGAAAATCTACCACCAAGTCATCTGTGCTTAGTTTAAGAACGGAATTAAAATAAAATTTTCTAGGGCATTCTACAATTTCAGAAAGTTTCGTAACTGAAATTTCACCCACAACACCCAGCTGACTACTTCTCTTAAAAACTTGTACTCCTAAATGACTTGATAAAAAGGGCGGTGCTAAGCTTGAATCTTCAAATAACTCCTCATTATTCTCTCCACTATCTAAAGACTCTTCATCTTCAGAAGAACTCAAAGAGGTGATTATTTTATCATTTTGTATATTGAAATATTCTCTATTTTCGAATAAACGAATGGCGTTGATCCATGAATTATCATTTCGATAAAATGGCTCAAATGCTTCCATATGCTTTTTGGCATCTTGGGGATTATTTATTCGATACTTGATGTCTATAAAGTGCAAATTCTTTCGAGCACGAGTACATGCAACATATAACAATCTTTTACTCTCGCTAAATTCTTTTTCTAATTTTAGCGCCTTCTCTAAGATCATCCATGGAGTTTTCTTTTCTTTTTTATCTGACTTTTTCTTTTTCCAAGTGAAACTTAAAAAACTTTCACCAACCTTTGCTCTATCAGGGGGGCTTCCACCATTTGTATGAATTCCGGCCACAAACACACAATCATACTCTAACCCTTTAGACGCATGAACAGTTAGGATTTCAACACCGGCGCCAATCCCAGTTCTTTCATATCTAGTATTTGAACTTAAGTCTCCAACGCCTTTTAACAATAGTTCAATTTTTTTAGCATCTTGATTTCCAATTTGAATAAATGAACAAATGGTACTCCAACATTCCGCATATCTTGAATCCGAAATCCCTAAATCAAACATGATTTTTTCAATTCCAAATTTTAATCCCCAAAAACTTACATCAGAATAAAAACTAGCAAGATAGTTTTGAACTACTGACATCTCTTTATTTAGTCCAAAAAGTTTTAATACAGCTTGGAACTTAATAAAAATATTTCTTTTAATTTCTTGATCTAAACTTACACTCTCGCGCAACGTAACAAACTCAACAAGTGCTTTAGTCAACACAAATAGGGGCTCATCTTTCAAAAGAATTTTAGATTGCGCGGAGAATTTGATATTTCGAGATATTAATTCATCAATTAAGTATTTGGCCGATGATAGTTTTCTATAAAGAACCGCGATCGAGCATGCACTATTAAAAGCAATAACACTTTCAATCTTCTCTGCAATTTCTCTAGCCTCTATTTTAGAAACCATTCCGGCACTAGGTTTTTTTTCAACCTCAACCAAGACGGGTTGAACCGAAACTTCTCCTGACCCTTTTGCCAAATTCTCTGGTACTGCTTGTGGAGAATAACTAAATTGAAACTTATCTTTTTTTTGAAATCCTAAACCAAGAGGAAATATTAAATCAAAAAATTGATTATTATATTCAATAACTTCTTTGCTCGAGCGATAGTTATTAGACAATGAAAGATTTTCTTTCACTTTCTTTTCAGTTTCAATAAAAACATCAATCTCGCCACCTCGAAATCCATAAATTGCTTGTTTAAGATCCCCAACAGCAAAAATCTTTGAAAAATTATCATCTGTAAGAATTTTTAAAATTTGATATTGAACAACTGATGTATCTTGATATTCATCAATAACGATAACATCAAACAATTTACTCAAAATTTTACGTGCTTCTTGATTGTCGAGATATTTTAAAATTAAATACTCTAGATCATTAAAAGAAATTCCTGGCTCAAAATAAAAATTTTCATTAACACTTAAAAATGCATTGCGAGTAAAGCTATAGATTTCTATTAACTTTTTTTCATTCTCTCTAAACGACTCTACCGAATCTATAAAATCATCAGCTTTAACTTTTTTTACAAAAGTTGAAATTGATTTAAGTACTTCTAACTGCTCTGGGGTTGCGTCTTTCGGCAAACGAATAGAAAACTCACTTAGAGTTTTAAAAGTTCCAATGAAGAAACTCCAACTTTTGCTTTCACCCGATCTGGCAATTTTATCATAAGCCTTTAAAGCTTC
This sequence comes from Bacteriovoracaceae bacterium, assembly GCA_023151145.1. GTDB lineage: Bacteria > Bdellovibrionota > Bacteriovoracia > Bacteriovoracales > Bacteriovoracaceae > Bacteriovorax. Next base: position 11,549 of record JAKLJM010000026.1, read on the forward strand.
AACCCAGACACCTTTCTTACCTTCAGGTAATGCGATCAGTTGAAAGTCAAAAAATTCATCTAAACCCGATACGCGCAGATATTCATAAAACAAGCGCTCAATTTCTTCTTTGGTATTGATTATTGAAGGTGATTTTTCCCATTTCAATCGCAACTCAACTGATTGAAAGATTTTAACAATTGCTCTTTGAATATCTTGGGAGAATAACAACGTCTCTTTTTCATAAAGTGCTTGGTGCATCTCCAAATACTGAACAAAAAGACGCCGAATTTTATCAGCGTAAACAATATCATCGACGAGATCAAAACTACCAACAGGCAAGTGAACTATTTTTTGACTTAGAACCTTTTGACAAAAACTATGTATTGTTGAAACAGAAATTAGATGTAGATTTTTCTGAACCTGATCCCAAAACTTTAATTCAAAAGATGCATTGTTATCATTTGATAAATTATGAGTCATCAACTCTATTCTTTCTTGAATTCTGGTCGAAAGTTCTCCTGCAGCTTTTTTGGTAAAAGTTATCATGACAATTTTCAACATCTTGTCCTGTAACTTAGCTACACATTCGTCATCCCAGTGTTTTTTTAAATCAACTGTAAAAATTGTCTCCAGGCGATGTATAAGATGCTCAACTAAAACAAACGTTTTACCAGCTCCTGCTCCTGCCGCTAAAGTAACTCCACCAGAATTTTTAATGGCCAACAACTGTTCAGCATTAGGAACCCTCATGTCAAACTCCCTCTATTACAAGTAAAACTGGCAGGGCAGAAAAGACAAACCGTTTTCTTTCTTGGCTGAATTTCAAAATTCAATTCATTTTTAAGTTGATCCAAATATATTTGAATTTTACTTTTTGAAGTCTCAACCTGATCAGCATTTTTTATGGTAACATTCTTTATTGATAGATTTTCAAAATTAGCTCCGAACCCCCAAGAATTTTCCGGTTCAGACAAACTTACATAACCAACAAATGTGTTCTCTAAATCAAAATTTAATCCAAAAAGATAACTCGATTCGTCCCTTAATATTCTCTTCTTCTGATATGAATTCTTTTTCGAAATTAAATTTAAAATTTGGGAGATTTTTCAGAGGCATGAGAAGACTGAGTCCATTAAAAGCATATTGAACAATTTCATCTAAAAGTACTTCTTGCTCTAGAAGATCAATTTTTTTATTTTGTTCTTTAATTTTTTTTGATAAATATTTAGTACATAAATCAAACAAATATTCCTCGTTCAAAACACTTTGCTCTTCGAAATACAATTTAATTATCTCATGCTCAAACTCACCAATATCACTTGCCGTAAACTCATACTCATTACGCACCTTGGGCTCAAATGGCTCAACATAAGTAACAAAATATTTTCTTGGGCAATCAAGATATGTTTGGATTTCCGATGGACTATAATTCTTCTTCTTTTTATAGTTATTTGCATCGATGACCCAGTTAAATTCCTTCACCGGTATCAAGTGATCATTTTCTTCTCTGTTTTCCCAAGAATTTTTTAAAAATTTTTTCCAAAAAGAATTCGACTCTAGAATTTCTTCATCGATTAATAAATTTGCATTTTGCTCAAGCAATAACCGCAAATGCTCAGTTAACCATTCCGCCCTAAGACCTAATCTTTGCACAGGTCCTAGTGTTGCTAATACTTTATAGACATTTGCTGTATATGAAACTGATTTGTTCTTAAAAATTGTATCGTTTGATTTGACGACAATATCTATTTTCTCGCTTAGGTTTGGCGCCCATAGATAATCACTTTTATATATTTCATTAGCATCATCAAACTCTTTCAGCGTCACGACATAAGTTCTTGGTAAATTTAAACTTACTGCTTCTTTAATCACTGAAAAATAGAAAATATCAATCTCTGATGTTACCGGGGATACAAATTTTACCGATTGATCAAAAAGTTCTAAAACCTTTAGTTTCCCCCACTGCTGATGGAGTATTGTTTTTTCTTTTTCAATTTGAATTCGCTCTAAGAATTTAGTAACTAATATCTTTTGTTTTACACCTAAGTTCAACTGCTCAGAAATCTCTTTAAAATCATTTATGAGAAAATCATAAGGTAGCTTGAAAAAATCTGAAGACAAATGGACTTCGCTAAAATGAATGATCTGATCATTTGCGCCTAAAACAAGTAACGGGTTTTTTCTCTCACTCAAAACTTGATTTAATGTTGATGATTCAAATGTTTTCCATTTAAATTTGTTCTCACTGTCATTCGTCTTTTGTGTTTTTAGTAAATCACTTTGAATCCAAGCTATCCAATCAGAATATTGAATTTTCTCTAATAGCTTTTGAGCTATCGGTAATATAATTTCATTTGTTCGAGAATAATTTTGTAACATGCCCAATTGAACTCCACTCAAGTGAGTGAATCCATATAAAATGATTGGATTATTACTAGCTTCCACTTCAATATTGGCCAAGAAGTTATATGCGCCATGCTCATCAAAAAATTCTGCTCCATCAATATACGTCCAAAAGAAAACAACGGCTCTTTTGATAGTAGGCTCTAGCGAATCCAGTGCTTCTTCAAAATTTTGTAATTGTAGTGAATAACTTCTCCAATCTGAAAAAATTTCATAAGCTTGTTGAAAAAGTGAAAAGGGTTCACCTGGGAAGTACTTGCTCCAAACCGTCGAGAAATGCAGCATGATATCTGCTTTTCTTAAAACAGGGTTTGGACATTTATATTTTGATAATTGTTTTTTGATAAAATTTGCAATCGTAACAACTTGAACATTTTGAGTCTTTGGATCAATTTCTAATCTTAATCGTAATAAATCGGCA
>JAKLJM010000483.1 GCA_023151145.1 Bacteriovoracaceae bacterium
TGAACGAAAAAATTGATGACGGTAAAATTATCAAGGTCGTCAAAAACAATGACCGTCATCCAGAAATGAATAAAGTCATTAACGATAAAAGCTACTCTGAGTATCTTTATCAAAGTTCACTTATTGAAGGCGAAACACTCTATTCTTTTATCAAAAATGATATTGAGAAAATAGAAAAACAAGGAATTGAAGTTATTGCTGAAGATAATAACTCATCAGGAAAACCACATACTAAAAATCCGACTTTTTTTGAAATATGGAAAATGAAAGGGCAAGGAATTAAATTATGAGCAAATGTAAAATTAATTGTCATCACGGTTCACCAGGATCTCCTAGAGATTTTTTTCATCTAAAACTTATTTTGCCGCAATTTGAATTTACGACAAGAGATAGAGTCAATGAATCTTTCCTAAAACATAATGACCCCGAATTTATTGAGTGTGGTTATTCATTTGGTTGTTACCATGCCCTTATATCTGCACTTGAACACTCGACACAGGTAAAGAATATCATTCTGATTGCCCCCTATTTTTTTCAAGAAAAAAAAACAGGCTTCTTAGTTAAAACTCTCATGTCCATAGGGGCCACTCGCGATGCCATTTTAAAGTCCAAAGCCAGTGCCGCCATTGATGAGATGCTTATCAAAAGTTCGTATCCAAAAGAAATACCAGATCAATATCGAGAAGATGCCAAAGATTATATTGACCCCAAACGTCTTGCTCATGCGATGTTAGAAAAAGATATCGATGAAAAACTATTCTGGGCAACTTTAAAAGAGCTAGAAAAACGTAAAATACCCATAACAATCATCTACGGGAAAAAAGATAAAACATCTCGTGAAGAAATCCAAATTGACCCACTCTTAAAATTTAAAAATATAAAAACAGTGGCGATTGAAGATGGAGGACATGCGCTTTTATGGACTCATACTTCTCAATTAAAAACTATTATTGAAACTGAGCTTGTGCAACAAGTAAAGACCAATGAAAAATTTGGTTACTTTCCTGGAGTTCACCCAAAAAATAATGTGGCTTCATTTTTAAAGGATCATAAAGAAAAAAGACCTCAAAAAAAGATTCTCACTTGGGTGGATCGAGCGGTGTTGGAAGAATGGCTTAAAACTGAAAACATCAAAGATCTCATTACAAAACCACTTCCTCATCGCTCGATAACGGTACAAGAACTAGATGGACTCGTCGGTGTTTTAACCACTGAATTTAAAAATGCTGGAATAAAATTTGGCGACAGAGTCATTCTCTTTTTACCCATGTCTCTTCCGATGTATGCTTCGATGTTTGCCCTACAAAAAATGGGTGCCATTCCCACTTTTTTAGATTCATGGGCCAGACGTGATCAAATGGGAGTTTCTGCCAAAGTGGCCAACCCTACCGCCATGATTTCTGCCCATCGTGCTTTTGAGTATTTAAAAGAAGTCGAAGACATTCATAATATTCCTATAAAAATTTGTGCCGGCGATATCCCTGAAGGAATAAAATATACTAAAAGACTTGAAGAAATGATGATGACCAAAGTTTATGGCCTTGAAGAAGCTGTAGATAGAGAACATACGGC
>JAKLJM010000484.1 GCA_023151145.1 Bacteriovoracaceae bacterium
CTACTAATTCCTGAATTAAAGAAGTATTTTAGTTCATAAATTCCTTGAGGAGTATGCATATATTTAGCTGTTGTCACTCGACTGACGGTAGACTCATGCATTCCAATATCATTAGCAATATCTCTTAAGATCATGGGCTTCAAGAAGGCCGCACCTTTTTCAAAAAACTCTTTTTGATGCTTAACAATGCTCTCTGAAACTTTATAAATCGTTCGTTGTCTTTGATGAATAGATTTTATTAACCATACCGCAGACTTTAATTTTTCTTGAATATACTCGTGATCTTTTTTACTACCACCATCTTTAAGCATGTTTTTATAAAAATTTGAAATCTTTAATCTAGGTAAACCATCTTCATTAAGTGACACTACATAATCATCACCTACTTTGTAAACATAAACATCGGGAGAAACATAAAGTGTATCTTGTGGAGAAAAAGCTCTACCCGGCTTAGGCTCCATGGAATAGATGATTTTACACATTTCTACAACTTCTTGAATATCTTTATTCAGAGCCTTCGCAATAGCATCAAAGTTTTTTTTCTCTAAATCTTTTAGATGATTATTAATCAAAAGTACCAAATCTTGAGTATCTTCCTCAAGATGCTTTGCTTGAACAATCATACATTCTTTAAGGTCTCGAGCCCCTACACCAGGTGGGTCAAACTCATGGATAAGCGAAATAGTGTCCTCTAAATCCTCCAGAGGAATTTTCTCTTCAGCAGCAATCTGCTCTAACGGTGTTTTTAAATAACCATCATCATCAATATAACTAATAAGAGCTTCTGCTGCTTTCTCTTCAAAATCAGTCAATCCATTCATTTTTACTTGCCATGATAAATACTCATGAAGCGATTCATGTGCTGTAATCACATTCTCATAATTCATGATTTCTTCACTACCACTCATACCTGATTGTGGTGGCTTTTGGTTCTGTTCAAAATAACTTTCCCATTCAAACTCGTCCTGTTTAATGGGATCTTGTGTATTGGTTTCAGCAACTTCCACTTCGCGATTTTCAATATTTTCAGCGACTTCTTTGGTAAGCTTTAAATCTTCCTCTTTTAAGATTTCAGCCTCTTCAAGAATAGGATTTTCCTCAAGCTCTGTTCTTACATTACTTTCTAACTCAAGACGTGACATTTGTAACAGCTTAATTGCCTGCTGCAATTGGGGCGTAATAACCAGATTTTGTCCCAGGCTCATCGTTTGTCTTAAAGCCATTTCGTCTCCTATTCGTACACTAAAATCAGAAATCTTTATTCATTTAGAGCTTAAAATTCTCACCTAAATAAAACTTTCTTGCGACTTCACTATTTGTAATTTCATGAGCTGTTCCGCTCACTTGTATTCTTCCATCTTTAAGTATATAAGCATAATCACAAATTCCCAAGGTTTCTCGCACATTATGATCGGTAATCAGGACCCCAATTCCCTTGTCCCTTAAATCTCTGATTATATTTTGAATATCATTCACAGCGATAGGATCAATACCAGCAAATGGCTCATCTAGTAAAATAAACTTTGGACTTCCGGCCAAAGCTCTCGCAATCTCAACACGTCGTCGTTCT
>JAKLJM010000485.1 GCA_023151145.1 Bacteriovoracaceae bacterium
ACTTGAGCGTATGTATCGCGAATATACTCCTGAACATTATTTAGGATTATTAGAAAAATTAAGAAAAGCTCAGCCTGAAATCGTTCTTTCAACTGATATTATCGCAGGGTTTGTTAACGAAACAGAAGAAGAACATCAAGAGACCCTTGCTCTGTTGGATAAAGCACAATATGACTTTATTTATTCTTATGTTTATTCAAAAAGAAACAAAACTCGTGCCAGTAAAATGGATGATTCTTTATCTGATGATGTAAGAGGCCGTCGTTTGCGCGAAATTCAAGCACATCAGTTAAATATTCAAGAAAAAATTCGCCAAGGTATGGTCGGAAAGACTTTCAGAATGTTAGTTGAGGATTCTGGAAACATGGGCGGAGTAAAAAAATGGAAAGGACGTACAAATTGTATGAGAATTGTTCACTTTAAACCTGAAGATGAGATGACGGATTATAAGTGGCACTGGGTTGATGTGAAAGTTACATCGGCCACAGCTCTTTCATGTCAGGGTGAACTCGTTCGTGATTTAGGGAAAACAGCTCCATCACTACAAACATTGCACTAATCAAATATAGTTGAGTGACAAGGGAGGGGAAAATCTCTCCCTCTCTCATTCTTCATCACTAAAAGTAGTATAATAAAGATAGTACTTGAGGTGACTCATGAAAATTCAATTTAAATATCCAATACTTATGGCATTATTGAGCACAACACTTTCTGCTCATGCCCTGGTTTATGAAATTGGCTTAGATTTTAGTTATGATAAACAGATTTATGGATCTAATCGATTAAACTCTAATGTTTCACGATCATATTCAGCGGGAGTTTCTACTTATTTGTTCGAACTAACTGCGATTGATTTCAATGTCTCTAGTTCAAAAGATACCACGACTCAAAATGAACGCTACGATGCTGGTGGTGGATACGATTTAGTGAGCCAACAAAATAGAATGGAAACCGATGTTTATGGAATTGGGATTAAACAAATGTTAATGCCAAGAAAATATCGCTTAAGTCCGATGATCAGTGTGGGATATGCTCGCCAATTCTTAAACTACACCACTGACATTACCCTCGAGAACCGTGCCAGTTCGGTACGTACTTCCGGAAGTTCTGGAACTTCCAAAGATCGAGTGGATTCGATGTTTGGTGCCTTCATTTTACAATATCGTGTCACTGATCGTTTATCTTTCAAAGGTACAGCTAAAACACTTTTTCCGGCCGTCGAGTGGAACAAGGCTCGCGACAATATTAAATATTCGGTTGGGATTTCGTGGATTTTTTAAAAAAATCTCTACTGATCATCTTATTTTTTGGTACTGTTTCTTGCGCTAAAGTTGGTTATCTTTGGGAGCAGGGAAGTGCTCAATTGGGACTTCAGTCAAGAGCAAAACCCAATGAAGAAGTACTTAAGTCCGCACGTGTTTCAAAAAATCATAAACAAAAAATTCAACACATCCAAAAACTCAAGAATTATTTCTACGAATATTGGAAAAAACCGGCCACTAAGATCTATTCACGAACGACTTTTCTAAAAAATAAAGCAGTGACCTATTTAGTGATCGCTTCTCCTT
>JAKLJM010000027.1 GCA_023151145.1 Bacteriovoracaceae bacterium
TCAGCTGAAGTAAAAGATTTGAGAATATTTAAAGGAAAATCATTTTTTAGATTTGGCTGTTATGCAGAGAGAGCAGGAATTGCAAATTATAGCGGCTTAGGAATGATCTTAGATACCAAAGTGACTAATGTTGGGTTAAGTTTAGTTCGCTGTCCCTTGGGACTTTGGCCAGAAGTTTCAGTTATGCCTGGAGATAGAGGAAGTCGCAGAGTTAATTTTGGATTTCTTCCCTTCGGTGGAACACTACTTCTTTATTTACCGAAAAAATATGAGATACTAAGTAAAAAGAATGATGCAATACAAGCAAAACAAACTATTCTCGCTGTATTGCCTGAGTAAATTGATTAAGATTTTAAGGATTTTTCTATGTTAAATACTCCCAAAAGATGGGCTTTTTTTCTCCCTAATACTTTTACAGCGCTAAATATGGCCTGCGGATTTTATTCAATCATCCTTTCATATAGGGGAGATTTCTATTTTGCTGCGATGATTTTGTTATTAGGTGCAATTTTTGATTCAGTTGATGGACGTGTCGCTCGAATGACGGGAACTCAATCACCGTTTGGTGAACAATTCGACTCAATATCTGATGTAGTCTCTTTTGGAGCAGCTCCTGCTTTTTTAGTTTTTAATAAATTTTTATCTCCACTAGGACGTTTAGGTTTAGTAGTGAGTTTTATTTTTCTTTTATGTGGAGCTTTGAGATTGGCTAGATTTAATGCCAATATCGATAAAGTGAGTTCAACTTTTTTTCAAGGATTACCAATTCCCAGTGGGGCATTGGCCATTATTGGTTTAACGTTATTTTCACTCGAGTATCCAGTCGTTAATGATTATCTACCATTGGTAGTTGTTTATACACTGTTCTTTTCTTTTTTAATGATCTCAAATATTCCCTTTAACTCTTTTAAAAAATCTGTATGGGTTCAGAATCATAAAAAAAGAGTGCTCTTTATTATTTTTATTTTGATCGCACTTACTTTTACATACGAACACGTAATGATTGGTGGAATTATCGTCGTTTATGTAATTGCCTCACTTTTATATTTTTTTAAAAATAAAGGTGCATTGGAAGATATGTTTCAATGGAAAGGTGAGGAAGATCAAAACGAAGAAAACTAGTTCAAAAACTCTTTATTTGAGTGGAGGCACGACATGAAGTTTAGCCAACAAATTTTAGTCTTAGTCGTTCTGTTATCTTTTATGACAGGTTGTAGTTCTACAAAAGACTTGGGGCATAGTCTTCAAGGTGATGTGGTTCAATCTGAAGTTGAAGTTATTGAATCTGATGAAATTGATCCTTTTGTTCCTTCCTCTAAATTAGAAAACGTGGATGCTGCTGAAGAATATGCAGAAAGAAAGTCTGATTCCCCATTTGTTGCGACGGCCGTCGGTGATCAGAATATTCCATCCCTAGAAACTTCTAATCTAAAAGATTTTACTTATCTGATGCCTGGAAGTGGTGGGACAAGCGAGTATGAAGCGCTAGATGCAAAAAAACATGCAAAAGAGTTTTATAACCAAGGTGAACAAACACTTCATCTTACGTATTATAAAAATACCTTTGATTATAAGTCTCCAAACGATGTCATTAACCGAACAATTGGAAATGGATTTCAGCATGGAAGATTTGGTCCACTAACAATTAAAAATGATCGTTATGTTTTTAGAACGGCGTTCTTAAATGTTTTTTATGCCCTTGGAGCAGGGGTTTCTTTTAGCCGCGGTAAAGGTCTTTTCATTGATGGTTCACAAAGTTCAACGACTTTTAAATTTTGGGAAATTCCCCTCGATGCAGGATTAGGTGTTGAGTTACCTTTTGGACCTTGGATTAGTTTACGTGCCCTTGGTGGAGGAACAATTGTTGGTCTTTATCAATCTCGTGATGATTATACTAGCGACGAAAAAGGAAAAAAACGCGTCCAGTATGGATATGGCCCATTTGCCGAGGGCAATGTCAGATTTAATTTATCACGTTTATTTCCAGAGACAGCCTTTGAATATTTTTCACAAAGTGAAATGACTAATATTTCTGTTAATGCATCAATGCGCTATCAAAATTATTCGCGCTTTAAAGATGATATTACAATTTCAGGAACATCTTTTGGCCTAGGATTTGGATTTGAATTTTTATAAGCTAAAAATTGAATACCGTGGAACGAACTATCATGGCTTTCAAATTCAAAACAATGAAAGAACGATTCAAGGTGAGCTCAATCGAGCTTTAAAGCAAGTTGCAAGAGCTGATGAGATTAAATCAATTGGATCTGGAAGAACGGATGCAGGAGTGCACGCACTTGCTCAAATCGTGCGGGTTGAAATTCCCTTAGCAATGCCTGGTGATAAGCTAAAGTATGCACTAAATTCCATGTTACCAAATGACATTCGTATCTTAGATTCAGAAGTTTGTACGGCAGATTTTCATCCCATTTTTAGCGCTCAATCTAAAGAATACCGTTATTATTTTGCTCAATCTGAATTTTCATCAGCCCATCTCGATGGGCTCGTTACACATTATGATTTTGAATTAGATTTAGAAATAATGAAAAGAGGTTGTGCCCTCCTGATAGGTAAGCATGATTTTATTAATTACCAATGCACTGGGACAGACGTTGAGACGACGATAAGAGAAATTTATCAAGCGGAACTTTTGGCGGTTAAAGATGTTGCAGGGCTTCCATTTCGATTGGATTCGCTCTACTGCTTTCGTGTTGTTGGTGATGGTTTTCTAAAACAAATGGTTAGGCTGCTCATGGGTGCCCTATGGAGTTTAGGGCGTCATAAAATTACTCTTCATGATTTTGAAGAATCACTCAAACTCGCTCGCAAGGATCGATACGGTGTCGTCGCACCGCCGGATGGTCTATATCTTTACCGTGTGGATTACTGATCGTTTCATTGACATTCTTCCTAGAACTCGTTAGTTTTTAGTGCTTACAAAAGTACTCTTTATACAGTATGTCAAACAATGAGGATTTCTTATGTCTTACACAGTAAAAGCCGTTAATGGTTGTACAAAAAAATTCGAATTTAATTTCCCAACTCTAGATTTAACTAACGAAATCAAATCTGCTGTTGTGAGAAAACAACAAACTTCAAACATTAAAGGTTTTAGAAAAGGTAAAGCTCCAATTACAGTTGTAGAAAAAATCTATGGACCACAAATTGAATCTGATGCTTTAAACCAATTCGTACAAGCTCAAATTTTCGAAGCAGTTAATAAAGAAAAATTTAGAATGGTTGGTTACCCTAATTTTGAAAATGTTAAATACGATGCAGGCAAGAGCGTGAGCTTTGATGCTGTCGTTGAAATTTTCCCAGAAGTATCAGTAAAAGATTTTGCTTCTTATTCATTCAAAAAAGATAAAGTTGAAGTAACAAGCGATGATCTAGATAAAATGGCTAAGAATTATTTAAATTCAAAAGCTGAAATGAGTGAAGTGACTGACCCTGCTCACAAAATAACAAAAGGTAATTTTGTTATTTTTAATTTCGAAGGTGTGAAAGCTGATGGATCACGTCCAGACAATATGAAAGCTAAAGAATTCCAACTTGAAATTGGTTCAGGACAATTTATTCCTGGATTCGAAGATGGAATGATTGGATTGAAAAAAGGTGATAAGAAAAATATCGACTTAACTTTCCCGAGCGATTACCACGTTCCTGATCTTCAAAATGCAAAGGTAACTTTTGAAGTTGAAGTTCTAGAAGTTAAAGAAAAAAAATATCCAGTATTAAACGATGAATTAGCAAAAGAATTCGGTTTTGAATCTGCTGAAGATTTCAATAACAAAAACAAAGCTAATCTATTAAATCAAAAAGAAAGACAAGCTAGTGAAAAACTACACCAAGAAATTCTTGAAAAATTAGTTGCTGAAAATAAATTTGATGTACCAAGTACATTAATTCAAAATCAAGAAAACTATTTAAAAGAAGATTTAACAAAAACGTTAAAAGCTCAAGGCTTCAATGACCAAATGGTAGAAGAATATTTTTCTAGATGGGCAACTGATGTAACAACTAAAGCTGAATTTCAAGTTAGATCTGGCTTAATCCTTGATCACTTCGCAAAAGAATTTAAGATTGAGGCAACAGATGCAGATTTCGATAAAAAAATCGAAGAGAATGCAAAAGTAGCTGGTCTTGATGTTGAAATGATTAAAAAATATTATTCTTCAAACCAAAACATTAAAAACAATATGATGTTTGCTATTCGTGAAGAAAAAACATTTGAAGAATTAAAAAAGAAAATGAAAATCGCATAAAAAAGAGCCCTCGAAAGAGGGCTTTTTTTTTATTTGTTTATTTGGCCACTATGTATTCTACTTGCAAATTCTAGTGCCGTTTCTGACTTTTCACTTTCCATATTCATACTTTGCTTAAGGACTAAAAAAGTGTGCATTGGGCTCATATGAATCCAAGTATCAACATTTTTAAATGGCTTAGCGACTTTTACTACTCCAGTCGTCCCAATAACTAAATCTTCATGTTCAGAAGGACTGATATCACCAAAAACAGTAGACATGATAATATCTTGGCTACCTTGCAAAATACCGATGTTCCAATGTTCTTTCAGTCGGAAAACATTTTTTAGTTCAGTGGTGATTATTCCATTCTTAAAATCCAAATTAAGTCCTGCTTCTCTAAAAGTTTCATCAAAATCATTTAGTAGAGGGTATGTGAATTTATCCCAAAACTCTCGGCCAAAGTGTAAACCTGGAGAGTCAGATAACAACGTTCTCTTTTTGGAATGAGGAGTGAAACTATTAAAAAAATCTGCATGCAGTAAAGAACCAATTGCTCCCGCGGAAGCTCCGAAAATGGTTAAATCTTCAATTGAATCAAAGTTAATGAGCTTGTTCGCCTTAAGATAATTCATTGTTAAATGAATATTTTTTTTACCGTAATGATAGGTTGGAAGTGTTCCAAATAGATACTTCCCCATATGGGTTCCAGCGTATATATCACCGGTACAATAGGGAAAATAAACAGCGCTTGCATCTTTTACAGGGTTACTGGAAATTTGATCATTGGTCAAAACACTAAAGCTTGGAAGTTTTGGTATCGGATGAATCCATGTGCGAAGGTTTGGTCCCCAGCAAGTATCGGCCGACCAACAAGCGCCACCACTCATGAGTTCAATTAAGAGTTTTTTACCTGGCTTTGGACTAACGAAAACAAAATAATCAGCACCGTCTCCACATTTAGCATCGGGAATTTTAACTTTGTTCCATTCTCTAGCTGAAGCAGAAAAGCTAATAAGCAATAGTACTAAAAAAATCTTTTTAACCATCGAAAACCATCCTTAGTTTTAGATAGTAGGCGTTTGTGTTATTTTTGAATCTGTTGAACCATGAGTCTTTCTAATTCAAAAACATGATCAGTTTTAAACCAATCATTCCCTGCACCACGACCTACGGGTTTTAGTTCCTGAGTTACTATTCTACCATCTTTTATAATTCTTTCATCTATATGAACTCTTACAACTTCTCCGGTGATGATTTGTCCACCACCAGGTTGATCACTATATGAAATATGGTCACGATAAATGCATTCAAAGTGGATGGGACATTCTAAAACTCTTGGAGCCTTAATTTTTTCAGAAGCAATAGGTGTAAGACCAGCAAACTTAAATTCATCCTCGCCATAAGGGAGTTCAGTTGATGTAAGGTTGATCTTTTGAGTCAACTCTTCACTGAAAATATTGATAACAAATTCTTTTTCACGATAGATATTCTTCACGGTGTCTTTCATTTCACCAGTTGCAGATCTGATCATTGGACAAAAGGCAATGATCATAGGTTTCGCTGAAACTGCAGTGAAAAATGAAAAGGGGGCAACGTTATTAGTGCCATCGTCATTTCTGGTTGAAACCACCGCAATTGGTCTTGGTAATATTGAACCGATCAAAAATTTATAATTGTCCTGAAAAGCACCGTTTGTTTCAAATGATTTCATCATATTTTTATCCTAATTTGGCATCCATGATTTCCAGTAATCTTTAATCTCAATTTTATCAAACCATTCAGAACGCTGAAGGGGATATCGAGTATCTAACATAACTGCAAATTCATCGGTATATGTTTTATCGTTAGCTGTTGCAAAGGCTTTTGGATGTGGTCCGTGATGAATTCCTTGTGGATGGAAAGTAATGGCTCCAGCATCAATATTGTCACGAGAAAAGAAATTTCCTTGGTGATAAAAAAGCATTTCATCATAATCGATATTAGAGTGATAAAAGGGAACTTTTAAAACTCCATGTTTTGTTTCTTCAAGTGGTCTTTCTACAAAAGAACAGATAACAAAATTTCTACAAACAAAAGTAGTGTGAGCACTTGGAGGCATATGGTAGCGATGACTAGTTACCGGACAGTAGTCATAGATTGAAAGTTTAAACGGGTAAACAGATCCCTTCCAGCCAGCTGCCGTTAGGGGATTAAAAGGATAAGTTACAGTCGTAATTTTTCCTTCGCGTTTAATGTCGAGTTTGTATTCTTTTTTATCTTGTTCAGTTCCGAGAGCAGCTGTTGGAGTGATGATGGCGGTTTGGTCATACAGGGCATTTGGTCCAAGCATTCCACGATCAGGTTGTTCAAATTCAGAATTGGATTCAACTTTAAGAAGTTTTGTAGCTGACTTTAAATAGAGTTTATAAGTTGTTCCTCTTGGAATAACGATATAATCACCTTTGATATAATCAAGATGGCCATAAATAGTTTCAATGCGACCTTCTCCATCATGAATGAAAAACATTTCATCAAAATCTGCACTTCGATAAAAATTTTCAAAAGACTTGGTACATGTAGCAGAATTTAAAACAACATCGCTGTTAAATAATAATGGAATAAATGTATTTTCAGGAAGTCCCTTGGCAAAAACCGGAGGAAGGCATCTTGGCTTCAAGTCACCTTCAATATTTGTCCAATTAACTGGAGGGGTCGTGTGATAAAGATGAGAAACGCGTCCAAAAAATCCTTTACGACCATGCTCTTCTTCAAAATGACCATCGGGTATTTTTACGTGAGCTTGTTTAGTATAAATTCCTGACGCTTTATAACTTTCCATATACGTACCTCTCAATAAAAAATTCTTAAATTAAGTTAGCACAAAAATCTAACAATGAAATGACTTGTCTAGTAAGAATGAATTGGCGATGATTTTGCCATCATGCCAAATGGAGATTTTATGTCAAAAATCAGTATGTTTTTCGTATTATTTTTAACGCTATTGAAGTTAGAAGCAAGTGAACTTCCTAAACTGCCGGATTTAAAATTAAGCGGCCAAGGAATTACGACATCTGGGTTATCTTCAGGTGCCTTTATGGCCATTCAACTGCAAGTTATTCATTCAGATATTTTTGCAGGGACAGCTTCATTTGCAGGAGGAATTTTTGGATGTGCAGATGGAGATGTAAATAAAGCAAGAACTCTTTGTATGCAAAAGCCCCATGAAATTGATAGCGAAAAATACATTGAAGTAGCTAAGAAACTAGAAAAAACTAACAAAATTTCCGCTCTCTCAAATTTAGTTCAAAAACCTATTTATATCTTTGCAGGAACGAAAGACAGTGTCGTTCGCTTGGAAGGTGCCTATCGAATAAAAGAATTCATGGATCATTTTTCAGCGAATACAGTTATCAAGACAGATCTTGCTAGCGAGCATGGATTTCCGACAATTAATCAAGGCCAAAAATGCGATAAAAGAGGAGAGCCGTGGATACAGAATTGTCACTTTGATGGTGCTGGGGAGCTATTAAAAGTCCTATATGGAAATTTAAAAGCACCAACAAAAGAGGCAAGTGAATTAAATATTTTAAGTTTTAGTCAAAAAGAATTTTCTTCGTTAACTAATTTTTTGTATGACGAAGGATATTTATATGTACCGAGTAATTGTCGCCAAACAGATAATTCTCATTGCCGATTACATATTGCTTTTCATGGTTGTGTTCAAGGACCAGAGTATTCGCAAGATATTTTTCCAAAAACAGCAGGCTATAATAGATGGGCAGAAGAAAATGATATTGTCATTTTATACCCTTCGGCCAAAACCGGAGGAATGAATTTAAAAGGGTGTTGGGATTGGTTTGGTTATTCTGGCAAAAGTTATTTAACCAATGAGGGAGCGCAAGTTAAAGCTATAATGAAAATGGTTGATCGTTTAGTAAAATAAAAGAGAAAGGCTTATGCCTTTCTCTTTTGACCTACTTTATTAATAAGTTTTCCAATTTTTTCAATTTCTAATTCTAAAATATCTCCTGATTTAATCCATTTATCTAATTCTAAACCACAGCCAGTGCCCACAGTTCCAGAACCAAATAAATCTCCAGCGATAATCCACTCATCTTTTGCCACATGTTCAATCATTTGCGCCCATGAATAGTGGGAATCTTGAGAATGACCACGCGACCATTCTTCGCCATTGATTTTCGCTGTCATTAAGAGATTCGGTTCTTGGTAATTAAATTCATCATAAGTTACGATAACTGGACCAATGATAGAGCAAAAGTCTTTTCCTTTTGCAGGACCAAGCCGGATACTCATTTCTTTTCTTTGAATATCGCGAGCAGAGATATCGTTTAAAATCGTAAAACCAAAAATATGTTTATGAGCATCCTTTTCTTTTACGTTTATCCCATCTTTACCGATGACCATTCCTAGTTCTAATTCATAATCTAAAATATCAGTGTAACTTGGCCATAGTACTTCATCCTGGTGACCTAAAAATCCAGTGGTTGCTCCCTTATAGTAAGCAGGTATTTCAAACCACGCAGGAGGGATTTCTTCATTTCTTTTTTTAAAACCTGTACGCACGTGTTTTTCATGAGCGTAGAAATCGCGGTAAGTAGCAATTTTATCAAGAGGGGCTTCCAGTTTTGTCGTGTCGACTTCGCCAACATCATAGTGACCAGTAACCCCATCTTTTAGAAATTTAGAATACAATTCTACACTTTCAGAAAGTTGAACTATAGGCGAATCCCAACGCTTTAAATTTTCAGCTAAGCTGGTAGATATTTTGTATTTCGCTCTATCCTCGAAGTTATAAAAACCAGCATTTTTAAAATGTGTTTCCCAGAGAAGTTGTGGATCAATGATTTTGTTAGAGATAATTAATCCCATTCTTTTTTCAAAACCTAGCTTAGTATCAATTTTATATTGTACAATTTTCATTAAACAGGTCTCCCAAAACGTTTGTTATATTCTGGTAAAACGGCATCCATCGCTCTGAAAAAGTGACGCATTTCATTTTTAGTTCCCAGAGAGACTCGAACATACTCTGGCATTTCGTTTGCCTTAAGCATTCTTATAATCACCCCATGATCGAGAAGTTTATCAAAGAGATACATTGAAGCGGCTTCTGATCCAGTTTTAAAACAAATGAAATTAGCGACAGAGCGAACCGGATTAAATTTATTGTTTTTTAAATATTCATAAGTTTCTTCGTAACGACGATTGTTATTAGTAATGGTTCGACTTAAATGTGGTTTATCTGATAAAGCACCGAGGGCACCTTTTTGTGCAATTAAACCTGGTTCGAAGGGAAGTTTTACTTTCGTCAAATTGGCAATTAGATCTTCGTGTCCAAAGCCGTAACCAATTCTTATTCCTGATAATCCATAGGCTTTAGAAAATGTTCTTAGGGTAATGACATTGTCATAACGATAATCCATAGAATCTGGATAATCCTCTTTTCCTTTAGCAAACTCAAAGTAAGCCTCATCTAAAATAACTAAAACATGGGGAGGAACGTGTTCCATTAAAAAATCAAATTCAGTTTTAGTGATGTATGTTCCAGTTGGATTATTGGGATTACAAATGTAGATGACTTTGGTTTTTTCGTTGATGGCTTTAGCAATGGCCTTAACATCAAAGCGGTAATCAGTTGTAAGTGGAAGAGTTTTAAGTTTAGCACCAACACTTCTTGCAATGATATAGAAACCAATGAAAGTGTTTTCCGAAGTCAAAATCTCGTGTCCAGGCTGAATAAAGGCGCGAGCAATATAACCCATGATTCCCTCAGAGCCATTTCCTAAAATAATATTTTCTTTTTTAAGCTTATACATTTTTGCAAGAGAAGACTTCACTTCATGAGCATGCATATCAGGATAACGATGAACGTCCCATAAGGCGTTGGTCATTTCTCGAATGGCGTAAGGAGAAGGGCCAAGTGGATTTTCATTCGAGGCTAACTTAGAAACCTTTTTTACTCCTCTTTCACGAGTCAGTTCTTCAATTGGTTTTCCTGCTTGATAGACTTGTAGGCTACGAACGTAATCAGGAACTAATGTTTGAACTTTGTCTGAAATTTCTGACATATTTTTGAATCCAAGTTAAAATTATTAAAGTCAAATTAGATTACTCTAATTTAAAAAACTTTGGCAAAAGAGCATGCAAAAAGATAGTGGGTTTACCCAGGAAAATTTAGCGATCGTTAGAAGAGGAGTTGAGCTCTTTAATGCCCAAAAGTATTGGGAATGTCATGAAGATCTCGAGCACCATTGGCTTGAGGAGCCGGGGCCTTTGCGCAATGTGTATTGGGCGATCATACAAGTCGCTGCAGCAATGATACATTACCGAGATGGAAACTTAACTGGAGCTAGGGGACTTATCTTTAAAGCCAAGCAAAAATTTGATCGATGTGAATCAAATTTCATTGAATCCCAGGTTCTTGATAAATACCTGAGTTGGTCAGTTTTAAAGTCGCTTGTTAGACAAGTACCACCGGAGCCTGAATTAAATGATTTTAAAAATTTATTTGAATTTCGCTTCATTTCTCCCGATAAATGGAACGAACTTTAGGGTTAAATATGACTACAAATGAGATTCAAAAAGTCTTAGTGAAATTTCCTCGAAAAAAAGAAGAGATCTTTGAATGCTTTCCCTTTCTCATTGCCTTAAGTGAAAGTTTACCAAAAGCAGAAATCAATATTGTGGTAGAAGAGGGCTGTATGCCGGCCTTTTCTTTTTTGCCCTTTAAAGTGAGAGTTTTTCAGCGACCTAAACTAAAGGCCAATCTTCCAGGGACTCATCAATTTTGTGCCAATTTAATTGATGTATTTAATATAGATGTCTATTTTGATTTGGAAGGAAGTTTTAACTCTGCTTTCATGGGATTCAATTTCCGTGCAAAAGAACGTGTAGGTTATGAAGAAGGGTGGAATAAATATTTATTAAATAGAAAATATCCCGCTATGCCTTCACTCAACTTAGAATCTCGATCGCTGTTGTTGCTTGAGAAATTTTTAAATCAGCAATATAACGATTTAAAAATATATGTAAGGAAAGATTCATCTAAACCTGAAGAAAAGTTAGAAGCACTTTTTTCTGCACCAGAGGCACCAAAATTCATTTTAGTCATGCTGAATGATTTTCACTCGGTTGTGAAAGAAGTTGAAATATGGAAACAATTTTTTGATTGTTTTGAAAACCAAAACTTTATCGTATACGCAGAATCAAATCAAAATGCTATTTCTGAAATTCTTCATAAGATGGATACAAAAAATAAACTATATATGCATTACGGTGAGGATTATCAGGTTTTAAAATATCTTTTAAGTAAGGTTTCAGGGGTTGTCACAAATAATCTTTGGGCAGAAGGTTTAAGCTCATTTTATGGAGTTGATGTCGTAAGCCTTCTTGAGAAATCTGACAATTATCCAAGTTATCAATATTTTAGGTACAAACCTAACCGCGTCTTTCACGATAAAAAGAAATTAGAAATTTTTAGAAATGCTTTAGGTGAAGATAAAAATTTGGCAGAAGTAAATCAATTGGTCGACGAGATGCATCTCCTTTTTAAATTATAAGACTTTTTTAGTTTACGCTTTAGAGAAATCGATGTTTGATTATGAGGCAATTCTATGAAGGAGCTTCAGATGCAAAAATCGATCATTCTCATATTGGTATCAAGTTTTTTAAGCGTAAGTACTTTTGCAAAATCTATTTTTGATACAGCACCAGAAGCTCAATTTGAATCATTGGATCAAGTTGCTGTTCCTGGGCGTTGCTTTTATTCCGACAACGTAAAAAACAAAACGGCTGCCACGCTTTTAGTTTATCAAGCTGGTGAACAAACGTTGTTAGCGCCGTTAAGTGTAGAAGACGCCAAAATATCTTACTTCGATCATTTAAGCTATCGCGATATTTTAGTTAAACATCCAGAAATTTTCCCGCAACTTTTTCAACCTATGTCTCAAGGAGTTGGGGTAAAGTTCATTGAAAAATTAGAAGGAGATAATCATTATTTGGCTGAACTTAAAGAGAATGAAGAATATTATTTACTTAAAGCCTATCGCAACGGAAAAGTTTTTAGATATTGTTATTATGTAAAAAGAGAATTGAAATAAAAAAGGGAGCTTTAAAAGTGATCTGTACCCCTTAAATAAGACAAATTAAAAAACGAGAATACCCCATTTTTGGGGTATTCTTTTTTTAAGGAGTTTTATATGGCAATTTTTTCAGAGTCCGACAAAAAACGTCTTCAATCTAGTCCCTGGATTAAAA
>JAKLJM010000028.1 GCA_023151145.1 Bacteriovoracaceae bacterium
CCACCAACAATAAATTCCTTCAAAAAAAGAAAATCATTAGCATTTAAATCTGGAGTAAAATTAAATTTTATTTTTTCTGTACGAGATTTAAATATCCACGTCGTCGCATTTTTATAGGGGCCAAAACCTAGCTTTGGCAAAAGATGTAAGTCATTAATCGATTTAATCTTCTCCCCTGATTGACGTAGTAATTTAGGACTTACCACTAAAACGGATCTCACCACTCCAATGCGTTTTTGTTTGTATTGACTATCTTTTAAGGCACCAATTCTCAGGGCCATATCAATAGATTCTTTAACGAGATCCAACTGATCATTGGTTAAGATGACATCAAAATGCATTTTAGGAAATTCGTTTTTTAATTCCCTTAAAACCCGCGACATCACCACAATCCCAATATCGTAAGGGCAAGTAAATCGCAGCTTTCCATCAATCTCTTCTTCACTTTTTTTCAGATCATTTATGGTTTGATTTAATTGATTTAGGCTATGCTTAGCTTCCTTAAAAAGTTTTTTACCATCTAAGGTAAGTTCTATTTTTCTAGTTGTGCGATAAAGAAGATTCATCCCTAACTCTTCTTCTAAAAGACTAATCTGGCGACTGATGCTTGACTTTGGTACGCCTCTAATTTTTGAGGCCTTAGAAAAACTCCCGTACTCCACTACTGTCACAAAGATCTCTAAACGATTAAGATTAATGGCCATAAGAAAACTCTCCGCTCTTGATTGTTCACATTATTATAACAGTATATTCTTATTGTTCTGACTTTTTTTAATACTTAAAATAGCCGATAATAGACATATGACAAATAATAACAATCAAAATCGTCGCTACTTTTTACAAACGTTAGGGTTTACTGCCCTAGGAAGTACCCTTTTTGGATGTTCCAACCTCTTTGATAAAAAAGAGAAAGGATTTACGATGGGAAACACTGAAAATCTTGGATTAAACCTCTTCATCGGACACGGTTCCCCAATGAATGCGATCGAAGATAATAAATTTTCTAAGGCGCAAAAAGAGCTCTTAAAAAATAAAACTCCTCCCAAGGCTGTCATTGTTGTTTCCGCTCATTGGGTGAGCGAGGGAATTAAAGTTGTAACGAGTCCAAAACCAAAAATCATTTATGATTTTTATGGATTTCCTAAAGAGTTACATAACTATCAATACAATGCGATTGGAGAGCCAACTCTTGCCAAAGAAACAGTAAAACATATAAATCAAAGTAAAAACTTTAAAGCCGAGGAAACAGAAGAATGGGGTCTTGATCATGGAGCTTGGGCGGTTCTCACTCATCTTTTTCCGAATGCTGATATTCCCGTTTTTCAATTAAGCTTAAACTCACAAATGAATTTTTTAGATCACTTAGCATTTGCCAGTGAACTTCGTGCCCTACGTACACAAAATATCATGATCTTAAGTTCAGGAAACATGGTACATAATTTAAGAATGATGGGCGGAGAAAATCCCGAGTCTCCCTATGACTTTGCTCTAGAATTTGATGAGTGGGCAAAATCTAAAATTTTAGCAAAAGATGGAAAAGCACTGGCCACTTTTAATGGCTTAAATAGTAAAGTGGTTCAATCCTCTCATCCGACACTAGAACATTATGTTCCCCTGCTCTACACAATGGGAGCAAGCTTTGAAAATGAGACATTTGAATTTCCCATCACTGGCTTTCAAGAAAAAGCTATTTCCATGCGATCGGTAATGTCTATTAAAGTATAAATCTACTCACTTTTTAATTAAAACCACTGACTCACATTAATCTGAGTCAGTGGTAAATTTATTCGATTACACAAAAATTGAATTCACAGTGTCACTTGCTTTTGAAAGAGCATTGTGATGATTGTTTGGATCATTAACACCTTCTACTCTAATAATATGAACATCAGGAATGCCGATAAAACCAAAGAAAGCTTTTACAAAGGGAGACAAGGCATCAAATGAAGCAAATGCTCCCTCTGAAAAAACTGAACCAGAAGCAACGACTACGTAGGCCTTTCTCCCAGCCGCTAGACCAATTAAGCCTTCATCTGTGAAGGAAAACGTTTTTCCAGCTCTAGACACATGATCAACCCACGCTTTTAAAACCGATGGTACAGAAAAATTCCACATTGGAGTGGCAATGATAATTTCATCGGCCCATAACAGTTCATCTGTTAATTCCTCAGAAAGTTTTAGTGTTTGAAGCATATCTGTTGAACGCATTTCTGCTTTAGTGAACATGGCCTGAATAAGTTCAGGTTTTAAATGTGGAACAGGATTTTGTTGAAGATCACGCACTTTAATCTCTATGTTTTCGAATCGCATTTTGAGCGCATCTATCACTAAGAGAGTGCCTTTTTTGGATAACGATTGCTCGCCATTTGGACTTGCTTCAATAACTAAAACTTTTCTTTGGGGACTACTAGACATGTAAAACTCCTCATTATTTGTGGTTTTTAACTACTTAGCTCACCAAAAATCTCTTTTACACTCTTGGTTACTAATGTATACTCAGTTCTACATCCATACTTGGTGGAAATAAAGAAGGCACTTTAAATTCATATGGTTACTTTAGTGTTTCTTTTTATAAAAACTAAGAATTACGTAAAAAAATTAAAATAAGGATAAAAAATGAATCAAAAAACTTTAGACAAACTTACCGGCACTGGTGAATGCAAAGACGCAAATGGTGTTGAAAAAAAATGTGAAGGCTCAATGATTTGCCCATTAAGAGACTTACTTTCTCGTTTAGGTGATAAATGGAGTGTGTTAGTCCTCATCACTTTGGCCAAAAGACCAGAACAGCGAGCTCGATTTAGCGAAATAAAAAAAGATATTCAAGACATCTCACAAAGGATGCTGACATCTACACTAAGAACTTTAGAGCGCGATGGTCTTTTAAAGCGCACTGTTTTCCCGGAAGTTCCTCCGCGAGTTGAATATGAACTCACTCATTTAGGAAAAAGTATTCTAACCCCAATGGAATCATTGGTGCATTGGATTGAATCTAATTGGGGCGACATTAGAACCTCTAGAGCAACATTTGATCAAAAAAATTTAGCTCCCGAAGTTTTGGCACAAAAAAATACTGCTACAGAAATAGAACTTTCATAATATTTGCGATAAAAATGTGTCATGAATATTAGTCGTCATCTTTATTTACTGGGTGGGCACCTCACTTTGCTCTTGGGCATTGCCGGCGCCTTTTTACCAGTTTTACCGACGACTCCCTTTTTACTGCTCTCGGCTTTTTTATATTCAAAATCATCCCCTCGAATTCATCAATGGCTTATTACTCATCCCATTATTGGTAAACCGATTCGTGAGTGGGAAGAATCAGGAGTCATACGTCTTTGGGCGAAAATCTTGGCCACGATCATGATCTCACTGGTTATATTTTTTAAATTTCAAAGACTCGCTATTCCCGAATGGTTAAAAATCATTTTTTCACTTATCTTAGTAAGTGTTTTAATTTTTATTTGGACTAGACCAAGCAAGGCAACAAAATGAACACCACAGTACTCGTTATTTTTAATGCATTAATGTTTTTTCTTTTAATTCTATTTGTCTTTGTCATTCCGGCCATTCAACTTAAACGAAAAGGAATTAAGAGTTATCATTTTAGCTCACATGATAATGCTCACAATTTTAATGGAAAACTCATAAAATTGATCTTTGTTCTCATCGCATTGCCCATGATTCTATTTTTTATTCATCCCCTAAGTTTAAATTTTTTTAAACCTTTTAAAATTGAAGCCTTTGTTCCCATTGGAATACTCCTGACAATTATGGGTTTTTTTTGGACCTTATTTGCGCAAAAAAGTATGAGTGATTCTTGGCGTGTGGGCATCGATGAAAATTCATCAAATGAGTTAAAGAAAAATGATGCTTTTTTACTTTCAAGAAATCCAGTGTATTTGGGAATGATGGTCATGTTGTTAGGGCATTTTATTGTTCTAAATAGTCTCTTTCATCTTATGTTGCTTTTTTTTAGTTGGGCAGTTCTTTCGTTACAAATCCGACTAGAAGAAGAGTTTTTATTGAAAAAACACGGAGATGAATATCGCGCTTACTGTTTAGAGGTCAGACGTTGGATTTAACTAAAATCGCCCATTTAACAATAGACCTGTAAAATTTATAAGCTTTTCACAAAAAAATTCAAAGTTGTTTAGACTAGGCTTGGAAAACGTCTCGACACACACTTTGGAGGACTTATGAAAAGAACAATTTTAGCCGCTATGTTATTAGCTTCTACATTTTCAATGGCAGCAACTCAAACCCTTAAAAACAACACGACTGCAGATAAAAACAATGAAGAGCTAAGAACAGCACTTTTGAATTTAAATGCTCAAAACAACATCTTAAATAATTTAGGTGAGAACACTAATTCTGACTTAGTTGATGATTTGGCAAATAACAATGTGAATAATGGACTTAATAATTTAAAGACAGCGAATAATTAATCGTTCGCCAATTTGTTGGCCTACAGTTTATTGTAGGCCATTTTTTTGCCCTGATAAAACTGAAATGTACGCCCCACAAAACGAATTGAATTATTATCAATAACAATACCTCCCCCGTCACTAGAAGCGAATAAAGGATGTTTTATTTTTTTTGAATGAAACAGTAATTCTTCTTCATAACGTTTAGAGTTTTTATAATGAGGGAAGAATTCAAAATCAACTAATTTCATAGCTGTTAGATTTTTCATATCAAAGGGATTTTCATCTCGGTCAAAATGCGGAAAGCTTGCCGTGTGAACATGAGGAGTCATAATAATGGCTCCAGCAGAGAGTCCACATAGAACTCCACCATTTGAAGCAAATGTTTTGAGTTCGTCGATTAAACCAGTACTTTTTAAGTGCTTTAAGAAATAAAATGTATTCCCACCACCTAAAAAGATTAAATCACTTTTCAATAACTCACTTAATGCGGTCTTGCTATAGGGAGTATCAACGGTGAAGCATTGAAATTTCGTAACTCCAAATGGAGCAAATTCATCAACAAAAAACTTAAAATCCACTTCTGCATCATAAGACGCAGAAGGAATTAAGGAAAATTTAGGTGAAATTTTATCAGTTAACTTTACGGCAATTTCATTTAAATCATAATTGGCTTCTGCCGTACCACCAGAGTACAAAATTAATTTCATGAAACACTACAATCCTTCGCGAAAATCTCTTACAATTTGTAGCATTCCTTTTACCATTCTCGAGTGCCCAACTTCTTTTTCAAAATTCGATTGTCGGTGTACTTGATCTGGATCTAAATTTTGATATGAAGTAAACTCTTTCAATATTTGATAAATTTCTTCTGCCGTAAGTTTTGGTTTTTTACTCATTACTTTCTGAATAATATTTGTAATTGAATCTCCTGTCACGCGATCATATTTATTTAAAACAGATGAACGCATCGTGATTTCTAATAAAAGTTTTTCAACCGGCATTTTAAATTTTCTCGCCACAGCGTTGACTAATTTTAAGTAATTTGATTGAAAACTTTTAATTTTTAATTCTTTTCTGAGTGTCCATTTTACATCTTTTTTTGTCGCGTATTTAGATTTTAAAATATCGACAAATTCATCATGTCCCAAATGTTTCTGTACTCCACGAGACAAATAGATTTGAGGAAGTTCACGTAAAATATCACGCATACAATAGATTGCGTTCCAATTCATTCCATCTGGAACTTTGATTGGCCCTTTAGAAGATTTAGCCATTTCAAAGTATGAGAAATCCTCTCTAAAATTGGCAACATCTTTTCGATGACTTTGTATTAGGAATTCTACATGAGTGGGATTGAAGCCTGTTTTTCTCATTAGGTTACGTAGTTTCCATTCGACAAAGACTTGATCAAAGTATTGTAGAGAGTGATGATTCTTAAACTCTTCAACACTTTTTTTCTTTTCAGTTTTTAAGAAGTCGATCATCTGAGCAAATGTCTGGACGATATATTTAGCTTTTAGTTTTTGTTCTTTTATAGAAGTTGACCAACGTTGAACATCATCGAAACGATATTCGTGATGATAGAGTCCAAACTGTCTCACTGAACCATAATCAATGATCCCACCATCCATTAAAATATTATCGCCATCCCAATCTAACCAGCAAAAAATATACTCATCTTCAAAATTGGCAGAAATTTTTGCAAAGGTTTCACTCACTTTCGAAAGAAAAAAGTCATAACGTTGCATTTGATCTTTTGGGACATTTAACCAAGTTTTGTTATTCATTTGATGATCAACATATAAATTGACCATACGTTTTAAAACATCGTAACTTCCTTGCTTAAGATGATTAAAAAAATGAGAGGGTCTAAAAAGATTTTCATGGACGCGAACGTTTATTGATAAGCCTTTTTGATATTCAATGACCGCCAACACTCTTTCTGTTACAGTTCCATTTTGTTTTAAGACTTCACTAAAAAAGAGTGAACTCAATCCTTCATCTTTCTCTGAGAATCCACAACCATAAGAAACAGAGGGGTCTCCTGTTTGATAAAACTTTTTATTGATATTACAGGCTGGACTCAGCCTTGTTGCCCCTGTTCCACAACTAGACAAATCAAATGTTTTGCCATTATGTGAGACCTGACCGTTCCAAATACTTCTTCCATCACCAGAGGTCGTCCCTTTCTTGCATGGATGCTGTAGTTGTAAGTAGCGAGTGGCCATATAAGTATTAGGCTTTAATTGTTCATCTTCAATTTTCACACCGCTTAGTTGATCGTATTCATTTACTATTAGTAAGCTAAATGTTTGAAGAATTTCATTTTTTAATTCAGGGGTGAATTCATTTGGATGATTTTGTGGGATCAAACCAATCTCTCGAGCAAGATCAAAGTTAAAAAAAGCCACATTACCGCCTGGGCGATATTTTGCTCGATATTCAACGACGGCTTCAGGAACGAACTTCTTTAATGGGTGTGAACCATCGATTGTTCGAAACTTTAGGTAAGGTGAACGAGCTTCTTCAGCTTTCGTTAATTTTGTCCCACGCATACTTTATTCCTTCTTCCATTTTAAAGGGAAAACAGTCTTACTCAATTTAATTGTAAAAAAAAGTAGCGAAAAAGTTTTGATGAGGTATATTTTGCCCCTGTGCGGATGAACGTAGTATTCTTAATCACTGACCAGTTTTTAAACGCCCCTCCTCTTCCGATCGTAGGATAACTACATTTTAAGTCTCAGATATTACAGATTTTTAATTGGCTTTCTTCTTGCTAGATACAAAATGAGATTTTAAAAATTCTATCAACTTTTGCTTTTAAAAAGTGAGAAGGCTTGAGCGATGAAAAAAATATTTTCTACTGAACCTCAATTCAGCATTAAGACTATGATCAAATGGTCACTTTTAGCATATTTTGTTGCCACTTTAAGTGGATGTGTCGAAGCGGTTAAAATTGATCAAATCGAAATCAAAGCGCCCACAGACTCCTCTTTAACAGGGGAAATTCAATTTAATAACCTACAATTCCCCATTGAAAATAACTCCACGTCACTGGCAATGACCGCAGTCGATAGCTTGAAAATTGATCTCAAACTAAATTTTAAAAATAACCTCCCTAAAGATCATGCGACTCCTTCGGCACTACTAACTCAAATAGTAAAATTGGGCTTTAAAAAAGACAAAGGTGCCTTTTTGGATTATCAAGATGCCACGCTTGAGAGCTCGACTCTAAACCTTTCGGACTTTGTCTGCGATCGTGGAATTAAAATTAGTACCGAGGGTACTAAACTGATAGTTGATTTAAAAGATTTCTCAAGTATTACTCATGCCTGTCAAGGAAGTGGTCTGGCCCATTATGATCCACAGAAAATTGGCTATAGAAATATTAATCAATACAATTTTCTAAAGCACAACTTCTTCTCTCTTGATGACGATCGAAAACTTGGTGAAGAGTTCGTGGTTAACTATTTAAAAGAGAATCGACACCTCATCTTAGATGAGAATCACCCCTCTACTCTTTATATTAAAGATGTCATGAATAACATTGTATCTCACTCTGATCGCCAAGACCTAAAACCTAAAGTCTACATCATTAACGCTAAAATCATGAACGCCTTTGCACTACCTGGTGGTTTTGTCTTTGTCTTTAGAGGCTTAATGGAAAAAGCTCCTAGTGAATCAGCTCTAACCTCTGTACTTGCTCACGAATGGGCCCATGTGACAGCAAGACACGGAACAGAAAACATGACGAGAGCTATTGATCGAATCCTACTCGTTTTAGCCGCCAAGCTCGCTATTGATGTCACTCTTGAAGTAAAACAAGTAAAAGCAAAAGAAATTATTTCTGCTCTTTCATACGGAGCCATGATGGTTGGCTCAGAACTCTTTTTAATGAATAAATCTCGAGACGCTGAATTAGAAGCTGATACGCTTGGAACACAATACGCTTATCTTTCAGGTTTTAATCCATGGGGCATTAGTGAAATGTTTGCAGTGTTTAAAGCTGAAACAGGACGTGATTTTTCAACCATAGAAAAACTTATGAGCTCGCACCCAGATCATGACACAAGAATTGAAAATGGCTATCTTTTAAGCTCTCAATTTTATCCAAGTCGTTCATTGAGCGCTCCCCATGTGGACCGTTTAGCTGAAGCTTTACAAGACATGAGGCACTTAAAATATCCAACAAGTGAAGAATCACAAAAAATCGGTATGGGATTTGCGAGTAATTTAAACCAATTTACGAAAAATAAATTAGAAGCCATTACCTACAACCTGTATTTTAAAAATAAATAATAATTAGTGTTTTCAACCACCTGTCTTATCTTCAGACACTCTTTTTCGTATGTCTGAGGATTAGACAATCTTTATCTTCTGCTGTCGATTAACTGGTCAAATTTACAAGAGATTTCTATCTTCTATTTTGGACTCAATTTTGCAATTAGTTAGCTAAATAACTTTAAATTGGGACCCATGAAATGATTAAGACCCTACAATTATTTTTTAAGGGATTAAGTACAACACTCATCATTGCAATACCTGCAATGGCAGAAAGTGAAAGTTCCAATTTAAAATTACCTTTAAAAAAATTAGCACCTCTTCATTTTGATTTTCATCTTGGGGCATACAACACAAAAGAAACGACTTACCGCTCAAGTGGTGTTACTAGCAAAGTAACTCTTTACTCTAAATTTCTCATTGATGATTCATTCATCTTAACCATCACTCCTGTCGCAAGCTTTATTAGTGGTCAGCAAGTATCAAGAGATCCAGAAAGTCCATTAACCAATTCTCTTTATTTAAAAGAAGCAAATATTGCAATTCCCTTATCCGATGATAAAGATAATAGTTCACAAATTACCATTGGTGCCCTTGATCAGAAAAACCATTTACCGGGTGCTATTGGATACACTAAA
Source organism: Bacteriovoracaceae bacterium (assembly GCA_023151145.1). Classification (GTDB taxonomy): domain Bacteria; phylum Bdellovibrionota; class Bacteriovoracia; order Bacteriovoracales; family Bacteriovoracaceae; genus Bacteriovorax. The sequence continues at coordinate 9,350 of JAKLJM010000028.1, forward strand.
TCTTTTCCAGGTGTTCTTTTATCCAGCCCAGTACTTAATACTGAAAATTTTAAACAAGCTATCAACCTTAATTATGCTATTCCTACTAGCTCAGGACTGGCCAACAGTTCAAATGAACTTGATAATTCCGCGACATTAATAACCGCAGGTATGTTAACAAAACAAATATGGCACCCTCAGTTTCAATCTTCAATAGGGGCAAATTATTATGCCTTTAATAATCTAACCTCAAAAATGGCATCAGACTCTCTTTCAAAAGGAAATAGTGTTCAACGAGTAAATTCTGACTCGCATCTTTTTTTAAATCAGTATCGTGGCTATGAATTAACTTCACAATTCAGCTGGAATAATGAACAGAATACTTGGGGAATAAACTCAAAAATAAATTATTTAAATAATACCGAAGTAAAAAAAGACAAAAATGATGGCTTGTTTTTATCAGTTGCCCCACACATGCAACTTAACGCTAAATATAGACTTTATACGAATTTAAAATATTCAAAAGTTGAATCTGATGCCATGGTAGCGGTCTTTATGGATAACGCTTATGGAAGAACTAATCGCGAAACCAACTCAATTGAACTAAAGCTCGAATCTCAATCATATGCTTTTGAAATTGAGTTTTCTTCTTCAAAAATTATCAAAACAAATCCTTTTCAAAATAAAGATCAATCAATTTTCTTATCTTTGGAGTTAAACAATGTGGCTTTCTAAACTAAGAAACAACATTCTTTTAACAGCTGTCTTAAGCTCTTTACTATTAGTTGGATGTAAAAACGCCAGCGAAAGTGATAATGCTGAAGCTGCATCATTTTTCACTTCAAGCATTGAAGGAACAAGTGAAATATCTAAGACAGACTTAAACTATGGACTTCCAGTTGAAAGACTATATAACTTTAAAGTTTGCGTAAAAGATATCATGCAATCAAAAGCCATTCCTGGGCATCAATTCGACATCGTGGATGAAAACAATGAACTCAAAGGAAATCCAACAACAGATGAACAAGGATGCTTAAACTGGTCTGAAAAATTCCCTTATAACTTCGTCTCTGATTCAAAATTCATTGAACTAAATAGAACGATTAAAGCAAATGGTATCCATAACGGTGTTGAATCAATAAAGATTGCCATTAATCCATGGTCTCATGGAGAAAATACCACTCAAGCTCAAGATCCAAATAAAAAAACCATAAGTTCTTTAAGAAAAACAAACAATGAGGTTCAATCATTTACGGAAAATGAAAGCACTGCGCTTTGGTCAATGGATCCGCGAGTAACAATTTTTGAAAAAGAATTGAAATCAAATGGAGCGATACTTGCCTTAAAGTTTCAAACAAAACTAGGACTGATGTTAAAAAATACTGCCAACCAAAACGTTTACCACCAACTAAATGAAGGTAAATTTAATATTGACTTGACCCTTTTTAATACAGTTAAAGAAAACGGTATAGAAACTCACCAAAAGATTGCAAGAATTCAAGAAAACAATGTTTCATTCACTCAAGATTCAATTATTCTTGAAAAAGATTTTCAATTAACGTTCCTCCCAACAAGAGGTCAAATTTATTTATTAGCAGAAATCTCCCCTGCGGTAATTCATCCGAGCTTAACTTCTTTTCGAGGGTCCCTTCTCGTTTCTGACAAAGCTCAAATTAAAACCGAAAGCCGTCCAACTCTTTCAACTGAAATCAATTATGCTGAATTATTCAATAAACTAAATGACATTGATCTATCTACGGCAAAAAACCAAAACACCGAAAAACCTGGTTTAGAAGTTGAAAAACTTGAAATTAAATTTCTAAAAATAGGCCAAGAGAATACAACGAGCAGACAAGTTTATTTTAATATTAAAGCTTGTATCAAAAATAACTTAGATGCTTCTCCTATTCGTTTTAAAGAATTTAGTGTCACAACGATTAATGCTGTTAAATCTCAAGCATTAGAAAGCAATCAACTAGGATGTATCAGCTGGGATGATTCTCTTTGGCATAAATTTTTTGATAAAGAGCGCTTCTTTAAAACAAAAATCTCAATTATTCAAAAAGACCTAGGTTTAAACATCACAATTCCCCTTCAAATTAATCCATGGGAAACGAGTACGAATATTGGACGCGATGAACGTTTTGTTGAAGACTTTGGTTCAATGGCCAATTCAACAAATGAAGAAACAAAAATCATTATTGATGATTTTAATTTTAATGTAACAAACTATCGTTATGAAGTTGGTAATGCCCTTAATTTAACGTTGGTGAAATCAGGAACCTTAGCATTTGATGTCAATGTTCATAAGCCTTCAAGTACCTCACTTGGACGAATGGAACATACTCGTTTACGTGATGGAAAATATGCCCTTCGTTGGGCCATTGTGCAACTTAATCAATTAAATAAAATCGAAGAAATTGTAAGTTCTGGTGAAAAAATAGTTCAAAGCTATGGCGGTGAAATTAAAACTGACGTAGATTTTAGAATCTCACTTTTTAAAACATTAAGAGAAAGATCATCGTTAATTATATCGGTATATACAATCAATGAAGCGAAGCTTAAATCGGCCGGAATGAATATTAGCAAGGCAATCGATTTAAATTCTGGTTTGAAAGCCACTCCTCATATGGGACAAATTGTCCTAGATCAAAATCGTGAAAGTCAAAAAATGTTCATGGTTGAAGGAGATCTTGGATTAGGAAAAGGAGATCTGTTACAAAAGGTCATGCAAAAACATGCTGAAAACTCAGTGGTCTTAAACTCTGATGCTGCTAAAACGAACCTCACTCAAAACATTCTCGTTAAAAACGGCTTCACAAAAATTAACCTCGCAGTAGTGGCGGAAAGTGAAAATTTAAGAATTGGGCTAACAAATCCAAATAAATTTGAAACAAATAAGAAGTCGCCAAATTCATACAATACTGCGACCCAAAAGCCAGGCTTTGAACTTGCAAAACTGCAAGCGATGATTTCAGCTGGAAAACTTAA
>JAKLJM010000029.1 GCA_023151145.1 Bacteriovoracaceae bacterium
TATTTCGCGATTAGTTTTGCCATTCTCTGCATCCCATTCGGTCAAGGTGATGGTAGAATATTTGATGCTCTTTACGGCTACACTAGACCTTATGCCAATGAAGTAGTTAAAACGACCAAGCAAAAAATTTCAACAACCACTCGCTATTCAAAAAAATTATTTTCAAACACCCTACCTAGTGCGACTAGTAATGACGAAGTCTCATTAAAAAAATCCGCTGTACAAAAAGAGGAAAACTTTGATGGTGAGATTACTGGTGAGTCTTATGGTGAAGATGGCTTAGAAGAAATCCCGACCAAAGAAAAAGACGAAATTTTAAAATCGTTAGAGTAAAAAAAGCCATGCTTAAAGCATGGCTTTTTTTTATTAAATTTTTACTTTGATACTGCTTGAGATTCTGGTTTTTTATCATCTTTAATTGCTACAGTTTGAGCTTCTTTCTGTGATCTATTTCCTTGATTGGCAAATTCACATTCAATGGCTTTACTCTCACCAACTTCAGCCGCAAAAATGTTTAAAGAAGATAAAACTAATACTGATAATAATAATGTTTTCATAAATTCCCCCAGGACTTGGTTGTTATTGTTCTTGTAATTTATATTGCATGTCTCATGCCAATTATCAGTTATTTCTTATCAACAACTTACCATTCTTACCCAGGTGATGAATTGTAAAGATTACAGCCACTGTCCATAAATTAAACAAAAAAAAGCCCAACATTCGTTGGGCTTTTTTAAAAGGAAGGAAGTATGGATTCATTCTTTAGTCACACGACTGACTATTGATTTTAAACTCATTAAACTCTTACTGCGCCTGCTTTTGATTCTTCTTTTTTCTTATCTTCATTGCTTTCTACTGGCTTTTGCTCTCTTTTTGATTGATTACCGAATTCACATTCGATCGCTTTGCTTTCGCCTACTTCAGCTGCAAAAATATTTAAAGAAGATAAAACTAATACTGATAATAATAACGCTTTCATAAAATTTCCCCCGAAACTTGGTTGTTAATGTTCTTGTATTTAATATTGCACACGGGATGCCAAGTTTTAGTTTCTTAATTACGGTGAGTTATGAAATGTAGTGTTTAAAATTTCGACAGAGTGACTGTTATTTTTTAGACAGTGTGAAAAAAAGGCATAAAAAAACCCACCATAAAGGTGGGTTCTTTTATAAATTGAAATTTAGTTAAATCTATTTTCCAACAGCTTTACCAGACTCTTGTGTAACAGGCTTCTCGGTGCCTACCGCTGCTTTATCCGCATTTCCTCCGAAGATCTTTGTGCAATCGATAGTCGAAGCGTCAGATTGGCCAACAGCTACTGGCTGATCTTCTGCAAACACATTAAACGAACCTAAAACAACTGCTAATAATAATACCTTTTTCATCCAACCCTCCCAATTACATATTTAAGTTAACGCCAGCAGGCTTCACTATACTTAGAAGCGACTGGAAAGCCTGTGTAACTTGTAACGCCATTTTTGCACCAGCTTTAGACTCTACTTTTTTGATCTCTCCGTAGTTGTCATAAGCTACATTAATTACACCAACATTTTCCATTTCAATCTCAACTGGCTTACCAATTGAATTGTATTTGAATGCTAATGTTCTACGAGTTTTCTCGTCATTCTTTTCCTGATCGATCATTTTAGTGATACGACCATTTCTATCATAAATTAACAGAACTGATTTACCTGAAGAGTTAACAGCTTTAGATAAGTTTCCATTTTTGTCGTATTGAAAAGTTGTCCAACCTTCATTGTTTAACACTTTTGAAATCTTATTAATCGCATCATCATACTCAAGTTGAACGAATTCACCTTTAGTAGAAGTTTTTTTCGTTAATAAACCTTTGGCATTGTACTCGAAAGTTGTAACATCTTTTCCTCTAGTTATTTTTAGAGGAAGCGAACAACATTCAGAATAAATTGTTTCAGTTTTTAAACCATCAATGTCTGTTGCAATTCTATAAGTATATTGCTGTCCATCTGGTTTAGTTTTAATTTCATATTCGTAACGACTTACCGTCTCTGGACCATCGGCTGGTTTTTTGGCGACCGTTGTCCAATAATGAAACTCTGGATTTTTCGAGTTGTTCTCATACTTGTACTTTGTCACTTCACCATTTCTTTCTACGACTTCTGTTGCAAATGAACTCTTATCGTATTTCACTTGCATCTTTGTATTATCAGCATAAGAAATTGAAGTCATGTTGTGATTAGCATCGTAATCATACTTATAAGTATTTCCTGCGATATCTGTAGAAGTAATTAAATTACCTCTTGTATCGTAAGCATAAGATGCTTTCTTATCACCAGCAGACCATGTCGCTTTGATTTTTCCATCAGAGTACCAATCAAAGAATAATTGTTTTGCTTGTGAATCCTTAATGGAAGACAAAACGTTTCCTTTGTATTCAAAAGAAACTGTGTATGAATTTTTATCGATAATTTTTACTAACTTTCCGTCTGCGTTGAAATAGTCTTGTCTACCATCACTTCCAACTCTTCTATACCCACTCTTTTCTTTATATAGAGTTTGGATACCACGATCGTTAGAGTATAAAACTGTTCCATCTGGAAGGTTTGTTTCTACATTATATTTTTTAGAATAAATTTGTCTTAACTCTGCATCGTTATTTAATCTTGTCACAAGAGCTTTAACTGCTGCTTCAGACATTGGTTCTTTCTTTTTCATTGCATCCACAATACGTTGTGAAGCTTGAGAAACGTTAATTGATTCTTTAGGAACAAATCTTGTTAACGCTCCAGAACCATTTTCTTTTACAGTTACAGATCCATCAGCAGAAACTACTAAGTTCGTTTCATAAACTGATCCCCATCCAAAACCAAACCAACCATTCTCAGTTGACTTAGAGTTATAGGTACGGCTCACTTCAAGATCTTGGTCACCACCAGGAACGATAATATCTGTATACGAAATATAAAAGTTACCATTTTTTAAATTTACTCCACCAAATGCTGCGATCGGAGCAAGTGCTGTAAGCAAAAGCGCTGTCTTTAAATTCTTAAATCCCATTTTCAATCCCATGTTGATCATACAAATTCCTTTTTGTTATCGGATTAAATTCTCGTAAACTTTAATCATTAAAGCTTTATCTTTACTATTTTTAGTATAACGTAAAACCCTGCAAAATCGAAGGCTAAGGCCAAAAAGAGCATCACTAATCCCAAAGGCGTCGTGAATAGTGGAATCATTGAGTTGGGATCTGATAGAAAATACACGATTCCCAACAAAAACGGCATTGCTCCGATGGTCATCCCTTGAAATTTACCTTGGGCCGTATAAGTGTCAATTTTTTGTTGCAGTCGAACTCGCTCTCTAATAACTTCAACAATAGTGTCAAAAACTTCGGCAAGATTCCCTCCGGTTTCGCGTAAAATATTGACACTGGAAACGAACATATTGTTGTCTTCAGTTGGTAATCGTTTTACTAAGTTTTCAAAACATTCTTCTAAGGGAACACCAATTCTATTTTGTTGAAGGATAATGTTAAATTCTTGTGATACAGGTGGAGGCATTTCATCAACAACCATACCAATAGCTTGAGGTACAGATAATCCCGCTCTGATACCATTAGATAATAAAGTTAAAGCATCAACCATTTGTAGTGAATAGGCTTTGATACGTTTCTCTACTAAATGATCAACAATCCAAATTGGAACTTTGGATCCAACAAAAGCTAAAATAATTCCTACAATTAAACCAATAAACCATTTACCAAAAAAACCAAATAATAAAACGAAAAATCCGCCTACCCCAAGAGAGCTACCTAATAAAATGTAAGTGATCTTTTCTGGTGGTATTTCAATAAAAAGAAATTCTAATTTTTCCGTTAGATAATTTCTGGTTCCATATGTTTGATGTTCAACCCAGTCAAAAATATTAACTGAATATTTGTAGGTAATAAAAAAAATCAACATCCCCACTACGACAATAACTCCGACTTGCCCTAGTAGTGTTGTGAATATTGATAAAAACTGTGACATCTTTTAAAACCTATTCTCTTTCATTTATTTTTTCACCGGAGGTTTTACTCCGGCAGGTTGCGGGGTTGCCGTTTGCGGCTTCGCAGCTGCATTTGCCCCAGCTGATCCAGTTCCTGGAGCTACAGATTTCGCCGCGCCAGCTTGACCCTGGGCAGGTGTGGCCGGTACAGCTTTCGCAGGCTCAGGAGTGCCCGCTGGAGCAACGGGACGGTTACTAAAAATTCCTCGTGGAATGTTGTAACCTTTTCTTTCAAGGATCTCGATAAATTTTGGTATGAATCCAGTCGCTTGAAATTCACCGATGACCTTTCCATTTTTATCGATTTCTTTTTGAACAAATAAAAAGATATCTTGGAGAATAACAGTTTCTCCCTGCATTCCACCAATTTCTGTAATGTACATGACCTTTCGAGAACCATCATCAATTCGCGACTGTTGAACGATCATATGTACTGCATTTGCAATCATCTCTTTAATTGCTCGCGGTGATAAAGCTGTTCCCGCATATTGTACAAGTGTCTCTAATCGCCCAATACATTCACGAGGATTATTAGAGTGAACAGTGGTCATTGAACCATCGTGACCAGTTCCCATGGCTTGTAGCATATCTAACGTTTCACCACCGCGACACTCACCAACAACAATACGATCTGGACGCATTCTTAACGTTTGTTTTACCAGACATCGAATATCGATAGCTCCATCACCTTCAAGAGATGGAGGACGTGTTTCAAGACGTACGACGTGCTCTTGAGGGAAGTTTAATTCTGCGGAGTCTTCGCAGGTAATAATTCGTTCATTTGATTGAATAAACCCACCCAGTACGTTAATAAGCGTGGTTTTACCAGACCCCGTACCACCAGAAACAATAATATTCCGGTGAGCTTCAACGGCGATTCTTAAAAAATCGGCCATACTTTCTGTCATTGATCCAAACTTAACTAGATCTTTATATGTTAATCGTTTTTCAGGAAACTTTCTTATCGTTATCGTACAGCCATCAATTGCGGAAGGGGGAATGATCGCATGCACACGAGAACCATCACGTAAACGAGCATCTACATATGGAGTTTTTTCATCGATACGACGACCGATCGGAGCAACAATTCTTTCAATAACATTTAAAACTTGGCGATCATTAGTAAAAACAACTTCAGATAATTTTAACTTACCACTTTGTTCGTAATATATTTTATGAGGACCAACAACCATAATCTCAGAGATCGTTTTATCTGATAACATGTCTTCTAAAGGACCTAATCCTAAAGCTTCATCCAAAATCTCTTTTACAATTTGGTTCATATCTTCACGAGTATTTAAAATACCTTTCGTATCTTCTTTCCCCAAAAGCTCAACAACTGTTTTCTTGGTTTGTTCTTTTAAGATGACTTGTGCTTTAGGGTCGTCATCATTGGCTTTTTTCATATCCATTTCTTCAACTAAAGCTTTATGGATACGTGATTTCAAATCAAGCCATTGGTTACGAATACCTTTTTTTTGTGTCTCAGGATCCTGATCTTTCTTTTGAGCACCTGCATCTGAAGGTTTATTTAATTTTTCCAGAGCTTTTAAAATATTTTTTTCGTTTATTCTTCTAAATGTATCAATCACACCCTTTACAAACGGTGCCCCTTTATTCAATAAAAGCGCTGGTTTTTTTTGATTTAAGGCCATCACACAGGTTTGATCATCTTTAGGAATTGCTGCAAAAATTGGCTTACCTAATGTTTTCCCAATAACGTCATTCGTAACAGGATGCCCTTGTTGAGCTTGATTCACTACGAATTGAATCATATCTTTTGGAAACATCATTGTTACTAAATCGGAGTACATTTTTTTAGTTTGATTAAGTGCCAAGATATCTGGGGTAACAACCAGAAAAATGAGCGTTGAGAATTCCAGAGCTTTAATTGTTAACGGAGTAAGTTCATTACCTCCATCAATAATAGTGATCGGATACAAATTAGGAGCTGCTTTTAAAAATTTCCCTAGAGCATCGACCTCAATCCCATTAGCAGAGATTGGATCATTTGGCATACCAATATAAAAAACGTTTTGATTCATTGAAACGAATTGTTGAATTGAATTAGGGTCAATGGCTCCCTTGAATTCGGCCAATTCTCTAAGGTTTTTTTTACTCTTCATACCAGTTAAGAAATCTTGATCTCCACTGGCTTTTTGATCAAAATCCAAAAGTAAGGCTTTTAACTTGCCTTCTGTTGCATAGGCAAAAGCTAAATTAGTAGCGAATTGAGATTTTCCAACTCCACCTTTTCCACCGATAATGGTAATTATATGTCCGGCCATTATCTTCCTCTCTTTCTAAATTTGCGTTCAATCTCTTGTGAGCCTGCAGATGCAGACTCAACAACTTCAGGTGTTACAAAAATAACAAACTGTGATCGATTCGTAGAATAGCGACGTGACTTTAAAAATGAAAATAATGCTGAACCATTTTCAATTGATTCATTGGTCACTGGATCTTTATCATAATCTGTTGATGTTTTATTTGTAACAACTCCACCAATCACCGCTGACTCTTGAGATTTTACAACAACCTGAGTATCGATAGAATTATTGAAAGTCGTTGGTGGTGTACTTTCAGATGTAGCATCGACACTTATTGAAATTTTTAAATTAATTTTTTCTTCCTGGAGTGCGGTTGGAGTCATATTCATATTAAAACCCGCAGTCGCTGTACCCGTTCGAGCGTTATCACCTGTCCCAATTTGAAACGGAATTGAAGTGGTTTTTTTAATAGATGCTGCTACATTTTCTTTTGTGAGTACAACCCCAGATTGAACAACTCTTGCATACCCCGCACTCTTCGCAGAATTTAGTTTGGGGAATAGATTTGAAATGGTTGCTGCCAATGTATTACTTGAAGATGTTGTCACACCACCATTTTCGCTTCTACCTATCGAAATCGACCCTCCACTATCTCCAATAGTTGGAGTCCAGCTAAAATTAAACAAACGATCATACCCTTTTGTTAGTTCAACAAATTGAGCTGTAAGTTTATATAACTTAGGCGGTGGTTCTGGCTTTGGTTTCTGATTTATGCTTAACATGTTTTCAAATGCATTTCTTTTTATTTGCTGAACAGCATCCGCTCTTCTTGCTAAGTTTTGAATTTGATCTGGTAGATAAGCTTTTGCAATTTGCTCAGCTTTATCACTTTGTTCTTTAGATTCTACGATTCCTTCAATCCAAAAAACTCCATTAACAACTCTAACCGTTACATCTTTCAAGCCACTTTTCTGCATTTCTTCTTGCATCTTTCTTGCAATAATTAATTGAGTTTGTGGTGAGAGTTCAACTAAACGTAGAACGTCAGGATATTTATCTAAAATAACTACGACTTTTCCGATATCTGCCGGGACAACAATTTGTCCGCCAACATAAACAGAGTCTCCCTTCAATCCAATTTCTAAACCTTCAACATCTCCGAGCAACTCTTTTAATTGACCAACAACTCGAGCTTGATCTGAAGACGTAATGGCCAATAAAAATTGTTCCTTCACATCACCATTCGCATCGCGAACAATCAATGACGTTTCACCTGGCTTTAAAGGATTTAAAACAATTTCTTTTTTTGATGGGGCAACTTGTGCTTCGACTAATCCCTCATTACCAATTTTAATAATCGTATTTGGAATGAAATCAAACTTAAGTACTTTGGGAATAAATACGACCAACTCAACTCTTTTTAAGTTTGCCTGAGCTTGTTCTTCTTGTGCCTTTGTTGCCATTGAGCAACAAAAGAAAAAAAGAGAAAATAGAAAAACTAAAATTCTTTTACTGACCACCACGGCCCTCATTCTTGTACTTTTCTAAAAAGTATAATTTCGCTTCTTGTGCTTCATCTCCTAAGACATCGTAAATCTGAGTTGCCTTTAAATTTGACAACGTCTTATCTGAATTATTTCTTAGTGCTAAAGATAAAGGAGCATTTCCGTAAATTTGAATAAACGCTAATTTTTGAACTTCATATGGCTCTAGTTCAAGCGTAATAGTGTTATATGATGTATATGTATTTAAATTCATCGTTTTAATAACTCGAGGGGTTTCCACTCCATAGATGGGAATAGAGTTCGTCATACTCATACCAGTTGATAAAACTAAAACATCTTGAAGAATTGTTCGTGTCTTTTGTAGATCTTTTCTTGCACCTTGAGAAATATCAATTGCTGCAAGTACATCTACTCGATCCCCTGGTTTAATTAAGCGCCCAACAGAATCTTTTTCTGTAATGTTAATGGCGACCGCTCTTTTCCCAACCGCAATTTGTCGCGACAAACCTGTCTTAGATCCAGGATATGTCACTCTTGGGCCAGTGATTTGTTCACCTTTAAGAATTGGAACTGTAGCAATTGTATTTTCTAAATCTTTAATCGAACGAAAACTTCCCGGCTGTAAAAAGTTTTTTGGAACAGTGGTGATGACCAATTTAGAATCATCTATAAGTTCTAATTCTTGGATGTCTTCTTTGGCTGTTACAACTGTAACAGGGACACCGTACTGATTTATCAGCGCACTTTTTTGATCATCGATGTAGGTATAAACCATCATCATGGCAAAGGCTGCAATAACTAAGGCAAGTGTTAGGGCTCGTGTATTCATTGGTCATTCAACCTCTTTAAAAGACTAGCATTTCTATTTTATCAGAGAGTTGTGATCTAATTAAGAATTATGAAAATGAGGAAAAGATGTCCTATACCTGACTATTTTGAGAGAGAACAGTTCGCATAACCGATCTGATTGCTTCTACCAGCATCGGTGGGATCTTCGGAAACATAAAAGCGACCATTTGATTCTACAAATTGGCCAATACAAAGTCCGTATGCCGTGAATGAACGTACAAAACGAGAAGAACCATCTGTTGGCCGATCAAATCCGTCACACTCTTCTCCATCATCTCCACTTAAAAAATTTAAAACTCGCATACAGCTACCAAAAGAATCTTTTCCACTGTTAGCTTCACGCGCTCTCCAACCAATAGAATACATCCCTACTCGTTTAATTCCTTGATCGTTTAATTGTTTCAAGTCTTGATAATTTACTCCGTAGGAATTTCCCTTTAACAAATGATAAAAATAGCCACGAACCGCTTTTTGTTGATTTATAGACATGTTTATAGAATTCCCAAAGGAATAAAAAACGCCAATCAGCATAACTAATAACGGCATAAAAATGATGAATTCAAAAAGGGATTGTCCTTTTTGGTTTTTTGAAATTTTAAAAGCCATTATCATCCAATGTGGCGAGAGTCTCGCAATCACCTGCTAAAATTGAAATAGCTCTACATGTTTGTTCTATGGCTTCGATCCTAGTTGGTTCTCGACCTAAAAAGGATTCTGAGCGATGATACACCGGCTCACTTCCCCCAACTAATCCAACAGACATTATTTGAGTAAATTCAGAAAAGACTCCAGTGAAAACTTTAAAATTCAAAGATTCTGGGTCATTGATTTTCAACTCTCCATTAAATCCTGTAATCAATCCATCTGGTAAAAGTCTTTTGTAAACAGCTTTAGCTTGAGTAAAAGCCGCACCATCTCGGTCTGTCGTTCTAGGATTATCATTTGATAAGAACGCTCTTGAAGCCATATAAGTCGCATAATGAACCATGTAGCCGTTGGTAAAACCAATGGACATCTTTACGAAGAAAAAAAGCATTCCTGTAATAACTGTAAAAGTTAAAAGAAACTCAATGACTGATTGTCCTTTCTGGTTATTACTTTCCATATTCTGTTACCGGCGAAAAAAAACGAGAAGAATTTGCTTCAGGATTATAGTACGTTTTGTGTTTATTATCAGTGTACTCATAAGAATTCGAATCATCGAATCCTTCAATTCCATATCTATAAGTATGACTAATACCAATTCTCATAGATTCAAAAAATCCATTACGACCAAAAAACTGTTTAAATTTCGGATGAGAATATAGCGAATACGCTAGTGAGGTAATCACTACGAGCAATAGAATATATTCCACTACTGATTGACCGCTTTGGTCTAATGAATATTCATTCGATTTTGCCATCCAAACCACATCCATGCGATAAAGATTACTGGTGCATAGGTAAACTTTTTTCCGAACAGTTTTTTTATTCCATTAACGTCATAAGTTTTGGCCATTAACCATATTCTATCAAAGTTTTTCAAAAGGTTGAAAATAATCAACGTACTTCCAACTATAACAGTCGTGTATAATAAATAAATGAATGCAGTATCTTGAATTTCAATTGGGATTAATAAAAACATTGAAGAGAGGTACTTAGAGTCACCTCCGCCCATGATTTTCATAAGGAAGAGAATAAATCCAACAAAAATGAATGCAATCGGAAAAATTAATATTTGCCATTTAAACACATAGGTCTGGGGAAATATCCACGTTAAGTTTAAAAACAAAAAAATATTTATGATTGGCCAAAAATTAGAAATCATTCTAGTTTTAAAATCAGTGTAAGCAACGAAGAGCAATTGAATGCTCAAAAATAAATAAACAACCATGGGAATCATATCATTTTTCCATGTTCAAAAAGCTGCTTCCAACAAAGCAATTTTTTTTACATGCTCCCACTGATAACTGTTCTGTTAATTCATACGCTAAACTGCCCACGCTCTTTGACATGGTCGTGTTTAAACTCTTTACAAAGTTTACGCTCAAAAAAATCATGAATCCAAAAATAAGAATATACTCGATGAGGGCTTGCCCCATCGAGTTTTTGATAATGTTCATGATAATAGAATCAAAGAGGATAAAGAATGTGACAACAGAGGAAATCTCTTCCTATGTTTTAGAAGATTTCTAGGCTATGCAAAACTTTCGGTCAACAAACTTAAATTAAATGTTTGTTATGGACCAGTTTCGATACTATCAACCATTGTATTTGCTTTACCAAATACACCATCGATAAGTTTACCTAGCTCAGTATCTGCCTTGCCCTTGAATTTGAAAACGATCATGGCAACAACCGCTACAAGCAAAATATACTCTGTAGAAGTTTGTCCATTTTCATCTTTTAAATAGGCCCAAAAAGCTTTCATAGTGTTCTCCTCTTACCGTAATCCCACTGTCTCCTTGTCGGATATTCGCTCCAGAAACTTTAGACATAAATATTATAACACATCGCAAATTTTTCCTGGGTTTTTGGCCAAGATACATCAAATAGTTGTCTAACTAATTGTTTTTAGGAAAAGTGTAAGTTTTCTCGTCGCCAACATTTTTTTGCGGTATAATGATTTTGGGTCGAGGGATTGGCAACAAGCTGGTTCGCTCTACAAAATAATATTCGGGAGCGGTCCCTGATCACGGTGTGCAAGCTCATATTTTTTCCGAGAGGAAAATTTCAGTGAGAAGCCTAAAGTGGTTACTAACTGCAGCCACCTATTTAATCAATGGGCGGAACCGAGAAGTAAGTCCACCACCTTGGCCCTTTTAAATTCTTGACACATGCCCACCTTAGATTAATCATTTAAGTTATGATTGATCAAACTCAACAACTATCTACTATTGATACAACATGGATTGAATCCTTAGCTCTCGAAGAATTAAATATGGAAGAGTCAGGGATCGTTAATATCACTGGGCATCTTAATCCTGAATTAATGCTAGAAGAGTCTTCGATTAAATTCATGAATAATCTCAAAGATAAGTTTGAATTGTATGTTAATACCTTCAATCGTTACCGCACTCAATCTGGGGCAACAACTGGTATTAAAATGTTTAAAATTTCAAATACCGTAAATGACTTCATGTTATTTAGAAATTCTTTACGTTTAGTTTTTGCTAGAAAGGCCAATGATTGTATTTCGATTGGATTTATTGCTAATGGAAAAGATATTTTTGCTGCTCGCTTAAGCATTAATGATCGTCATGGCTCACAATCGATGCATGAGCTTCGTGCCCATGTTGGAGCTTTTGGAAAAATCACTTGGAGATTCAACGGAGAACCAGTTGATGTTGATTCTTTGGTTCGTCACTACTTAACAGAATTCATCGTAAACTCTGCTCGTTAATTAAATAAAAGAAACACCTTCACCTTTTTTCACAGTCCCTTTGCTTTTATCGGCACCTTTAAATCTTTTATAGGTAAATTGTAAACTCTCTCTAATCGTTGGTAGCTTCAAACGTAAAACACCTTCAATGTTCAAAATATCCATTTTAAAATAGTGATGTTCGTTGGCTCGATTCAGTGTGACTGATTTCAAGATAGGAAAAAAC
>JAKLJM010000486.1 GCA_023151145.1 Bacteriovoracaceae bacterium
GCATCATAGTTTCAACATCTTGCAGGCTCATTCGTTCACGAATAGCTCTTTCCATCCTTACTAAACCAATTCTATATTGGTTCTCAAGAAGCTCCCCAACAGACCTAACCCTTCTGTTGCCTAAATGGTCAATATCATCAACCACACCTTTACCATTTTTAAGATCAATAAGCGTTTTTACCGTGTTTAAAATATCATCTTTTGTTAAAATTCTAAATGAAGGCGGACGCTCTTCCATACTGATGCCAAATTTATGATTAATTTTAATACGTCCAACTTCAGACAAATCATAAGTTTCTGGATCAAAAAACAGCTTTTCAAAATAAGAACTTGCAGCCTCAAGAGTTGGCGGTTCACCAGGTCTTAATCTTTTATATATCTCAATCAAAGACTCTTCTTTATTATTTACCTTATCCACCAATAAAGTATTTCTTAAATAAGGCCCTACTGTTAAGCCATCGAAAAATATTAAATAAAACTTATCGATTCCACACTCTATAGCCTTTTTAATTAATGCAGAATTTAGCTCAGAATTTGCATCGGCTATAATTTCACCGGTAGACTCGTCTATCAAAGGCTTAGCTAAGACTTTACCATCCAAATCCGTTGGATTTACTTCTAACTCAGTTAAATTAATTTCTTTTATTTTCTTTACTATAGCTCTAGTAATTCTTCTTCCAGCTTTTACTATCGCTTCCCCAGTCTTTGGATCAAGAATATCAACAAGAGCTCTCTGGCCTGACATTCGATCAATTTCTAACTTTCTAAACAACTTACCCTTACTAACTGTAACTTCATCAAGGTCATAATAAAATTCAAGCAACTGTTCAATATTATAACCTAAAGCCTTCAAAAGAATAGTAACTGGAAACTTTCTTCTTCTATCAATTCGAACATGTATAAGATCCTTTTGATCAAACTCAACATCCAACCAAGAACCACGATAAGGAATCACCCTTGCAGAATATATCAACTTTCCACTGGCATTATTCTTACCGCCATCATGATCAAAAAAAACACCAGGAGATCTATGCAACTGAGAAACAACAACTCTCTCAGTTCCATTTATAATAAAAGACCCATTTGAAGTCATCAACGGAATCTCACCTAAATAAACTTCCTGCTCTTTAACATCCCTTATACTTTTTGATTCAGACTCTTCATCAACATCAAACACTATCAATCTTAAAGTTACTTTGATAGGCGCAGCGTATGTCATACCACGCTGACGACATTCTTCTACGTCGTACTTCGCAGGCTCCAAAGTATAACTAACAAATTCAAGACTAGCAGTATTATTAAAATCACTTACTGGAAATACGCTCTTAAAGACACCATTCAAACCAAGCATCCCTCTACGATCAGGATCCATTTCTTTTTGCAAAAAAGCTTCATAAGAACTTTTTTGAAGTTCGATCAAATTAGGGATATCTATTAGTTGTTTATTTTTTGCAAAAGATTTTCTGACACGAATATTAGAGGCGGTAATAGGGGTTTGGTTCATTAATTCTCCCGATTGTAGAGCTAATATATTTTA
>JAKLJM010000487.1 GCA_023151145.1 Bacteriovoracaceae bacterium
AAAAAAACGAAAAAATCTTATGGTGGCGGCTATTGTTATCCCTGCTCGATTAAGCTTGCCGCTTGCGATATGTGTATTTTAAAACCTGAAACTTGTCACTTTGCCTTGGGCACTTGTAGAGAGCCAGAGTGGGGAGAAAAAAACTGCAACGTAGATCACATTGTTTATTTAGCGAACTCTTCAGGTTTAAAAGTCGGCATTACGAGAGGGACACAAGTTCCCATTCGTTTCATGGATCAAGGTGCGATCGAAGCCCTGCCTATTTTTAGAGTGAAGTCTCGATATCATTCAGGGTTAGTGGAAAGTCTTTTATCTGAAGAGTTAAATGATAAAACAGATTGGCGAAAAATGTTAAAAGGCGAAAGAGTCGAGATTGACTTAGAAGAAAAACGCGATGAAATTTTTGAGATGTTTGCCGATGATTTAGATCAATTAGAGAGTAAGATTGCGGGACATTTTGAGTTCTTAGAAAACGAGGAAGTGATCAGTATAGAATATCCTGTTTTGCAGTATCCTGATAAAGTGACCTCGCTTTCCTTTGAGAAAACGCCAGAGATTGAAGGAATTTTAAAAGGTATAAAAGGACAATATTTAATTTTAGACAAGGGAGTGATTAATTTAAGAAATCACACCAGTTATCGAGTAGCGCTAGAAGTATAAAAAAATTTCAAAAGATAAGACAAGGAGATATAAATGAAAGATACGGCCCCAAAAACTATTTTACTAAAAGACTATGAAGCACCGGCATTTTTAGTTGAAACCATTGATTTAACTTTTACCTTACATGACACCAAAACATTAGTTGAATCAGTGATGAAAATTCATGCGAATGGTGGAAAGACGAATGATTTAGTTTTAATTGGTGAAGAATTAGAATTAGTCAGCGTGGTGCTTGATGGAAAAGAACTTACTAAAGATCAATATAAAGTTGAGGGATTTGAACTAACAGTTTTTAATGTTCCCCAAAACTTTACGTTGAAAGTGACGAACATCATTAACCCTGAGGCAAATAAAACTCTTGATGGTCTGTATAAATCAGGCACAATTTTTTGTACTCAAAATGAGCCAGAAGGTTTTAGAAGAATTACCTATTATATAGATCGACCTGATAATATGGCGAAATTTACCACCAAGATTATTGCCGATAAAAAACTTTATCCAGTTCTGCTTTCCAACGGAAACTTGATAGAAAAAGGTGATCTTAATAATGGTCAACATTATGTTTTCTGGGAAGATCCCTTTAAAAAGCCATCTTATCTTTACGCTCTTGTGGCCGGTGACCTTGGTGTGATCAAAGATACTTTTACAACCATGACGGGAAGACAAATTGCTCTTGAAATTTATTGTGACAAAGGTAATGAGTCAAAATGTTTTCATGCCATGGAATCACTAAAAAAATCTATGAAGTGGGATGAGGAAAGATTTGGCCGAGAGTACGATCTCGATATTTATATGATCGTTGCGGTTGATGCTTTCAATATGGGAGCCATGGAGAATAAGGGATTAAATATTTTTAACT
>JAKLJM010000488.1 GCA_023151145.1 Bacteriovoracaceae bacterium
ATCACGTTTAATGATTTTTGAACGAGATCAAATACATCATATGGAGAATCTTTCATGTAGAATGCTGCGTGGAAAGTCATCGATTCAGCACCACAAAGATCAGAAATTTTTGCAGTTTGAATAATGCGCTCAACTGATGAGTCGATTTTATCTTGCTCGCGAGCATTTAAGTTAATGTAGTAAGGGCCATGAGAAGTAAGTGGAATTCCCAACTCATAAGAGATTTTACGAAGTCCAGAAGACACTTCCTCTTTCATACGTACACCGTGTGCAAATTCTAATTGCATACAGTCTAATCCAAGTGCGTGTACTTGTTTTACACCTTCAATCGGATTGTTCTTTTTTGCTGTTGAATGAGGAACACCAGCAGTACCAAATAATAAACGTTCAAACTTCATAACTTCCCCCGAGGATCAATAAAGTCAGCTACTCATATCACAAATCAAAATAATATGAGAGGTGCACCGAGAAAAAACCTTTAAAATCGGACACTTGTGTGAGGTGTCGGGTTTTTAAGAAATTCTCTAGAAATGCAATGAATGCCTTATAGCTTGGACCTGGATTCTTGTCTATACTAAAGCTTAGAGTTTGTAATTATGACAGGGATTGTGTGCTATGACTCGTAAGATTGCGATAGCCATTCTATTTATCGCTTATTTTTGTATCTGGATTCTCCTCGGTTTTGTTTTAAGTCCGTTTTATGGAGTATTTGTAGGAGCCGCAGTAGCGATCTTGTTACTATTCTTATTCTTTGTTTACGGAGAAAAAATTATTCTTTCAATAGCAAAGGCTCGCTATATTAACGACGATGATATTTTAGTTTCTCGAATTCGCAACATGGCCTACTTGAACGAAATACCAGAAGTAAAAGTTTATTGGTCACAGGTCTTTCACTCAAATGTTTATAGTTGCCATTCATTAGGTGGAACTCCTTCCATTATAGTGGGAAGAAATTTAGTCGATGGCCTAAGTAAAAATGAATTGAATGCTCTTATCTATGCTTCTTTACAACAGATCAAAAGCAAAGAATCACTTTATCGTACACTGTTTAATCTTCTGATGATGAATATTTTAGCCCCTTTAAAAATTATCACTTTGTTGTCAAAGAAAATTCAGCAAAGACAATTTTTTCAAATCTTTTTATTGCCGACGTATTACTTAAAGAATGCTTTGTATGATGATGTCTCGCATATGATGAAAGTAGACAGAGAAGTGGTGAGATTATCTGGTCTTAAGTATGAATATGCTTCAGCATTATTTAAAATTTCAGAAACAGAATCTCTTGGTGGTGATGAATTATCAAATTTTGTCATGTCACATATGAGTGCCGTAGAAAATAAAAATAAATATGTGCTTAAAGATCTCATTTTCTACTCATTATCGATCAAGGAACGTTTAAAAGAGCTTGATGTAATATATGCGTAACTTTAACCTCAGTCAGATTTTGAATTTCAAAAAATATAAATTAGATTTTTCTAGTCATTACCCAATCGTTTTTACTCTCTTTTTTATTCTTAT
>JAKLJM010000489.1 GCA_023151145.1 Bacteriovoracaceae bacterium
ATTAATGAAAGTAAAAATGGTTTTCAAAAAACTTTGTCTCACGAATTAATCAGTAATCCAATTAAAGAATTTATAGATGGGATTGGCCATTTTCGTGATTCAAGATATGTGATACCTATGTTATCCTATGCTTTTTTATGGTTATCTATTTTAAGCCCACATGGGGTTTTACTGACTAGTTATTTAAAGGACAATGCAAAACTTTCAGAAATCCAGATATCTTTTTTTCGAGGTGGAGGAGCTTTATTTGGATTATTGCCGACGTTGATCTATGCACCGCTAAGAAAAAAATTGGGTCTAAATAAGGCAGCAAAGTTTTTTCTTGCTCAGCAGTTGATTTTTGTTTTGAGTTCCTGTGTCTTTTTTTTTCTTCCGTTTTCCTTTAGTATTTGGGGTTTTCTACTAATGATCCTAATTTCAAGAATAGGTCTTTACGGATTTTCGATAGCTGAAAGCGAAGCGCGACAAGTCTTTATTCCAACTGTAATTCGAGGGCGCATCAATGGAGTTGGTGTTTCACTAACGAGTTTAGCAACATTAACATTATTTTTTTTAGGAACTTTTTTACCAAGCTCAAAAAGTTTTACAATTATGGTTTGTTTTTCTACAGGTGCAGTTGGGATCGCTTTTGCAATCTTACTTTTTTGGAAAGAACCTTTTAGTAAACCACAGAACTGATTTTTTTAACAAATATAGTGGCATATAAAAGTGAAAAGAGTTTATCGAAGATCAAAGTTATTCAATTAGATCTTGTCACTTTTTTCCCGCATTTTCAAAAATTTGCCAAGGTGTATAGATTTTTTCCCAGCGTTCTTTGGCTTTCCCTGGTTGAAGAGATATAATGAAGTTAGAGAATTCTCCTAGTGATTTGTCGTCGCTTGATTTATCAATTGCAAATAAATAAAGTTCATCTGTGTTTGTACCTGTTTTATATGCTCCATACTTAGCACCTGCAGCTGCTAATGATAAGTCCATTCTTATATGACTTTCAGTGCTTCCAAAACGATCACTCTTAAAAACTGAAATCGGCGATCTTCCACCGCTTTCTGAAAAAACTTGATAGGCAACGTTTGCGATGTATGCGGCTCCAGAAGCCGCAGAGTTGTCTAATCCTTTTTTTATACCTTGATGTGCAAAATAAGCAGTCATCCAAAAATGATAGTTTTTCCCGTTATCACAAGTAGACTGTATAGCTTTGGGTAATGAATAATGTCTTCCAAGTTGCTCGAGAGCATAAGAATCCAATAAGGGAACCATTTCGGCAATGGCTGTTAAAGCAATACGTGAGTAATTATTTTCTGGATTAGTTTTGTATGTCCAAAGCCTTAGTCCTAGGTTAGGGCCAGCAGAGGCAAGGAGAGCTATTGTATCCCACGTCATTTCCTCTGCCTTTTCAGCATCATTTCCTGCCTCAACAAAACTTGCTTTAATATCGTCGAACATGTTTGCATCTGATGAAATTTCAGCATCGTTCAATCTATTCATAACCTTCAATGCTGCCTTATTAAGTCCACTCT
>JAKLJM010000490.1 GCA_023151145.1 Bacteriovoracaceae bacterium
CAGATATTATTAGAATAAAACCTACACCTGTTCATGAGGAGCAAAATCATGAATAACAATCATTACCCTGTCGTTGTTGTGGGTGGAGGAATTGTTGGTGCTGGAATTTTTAGAGATTTAAATTTACACGGAATTTCATCTCTTTTGATTGATAAAAAAGACTTTACTTCACAAACAAGTGAAAGAAGTTCAAAAATGCTCCACGGTGGAATTCGTTATTTAGAAAATTTAGATTTTCAATTAATTTTTGAAGCCCTTCATGAAAAAAACTTATGGCTAAAAATAGCGCCGGAACTAGCAGAAGAAAAAGAATTTATATTGCCCGTTTATGAAAATTCCAAAAGACCACTTTGGCAATTGGCCATTGGGTTATTTCTCTATGACCTCCTCTCTGGTTTTAAAAATAAACCTTTTAAAATTCTATCTCCCAAAAAAACTCTGGACTTGGAACCTTCGCTTAACCCTCAAGGATTAAAGGGGGCAGGAGTATATGCTGATGCAGTGGTTGAAGATGCTTTAATGACTCTACACTGTATTTTTGATGCTCTCAAACATACTACTCACTCAAAAGCTTTAAACTATACTTCATTAGTTAATTTTGAAAAAAAAGATGAGTTATATTTTCTTGAATTAAAAAATGAACTAACTAATGAAATACAAAATGTAACGGCAGATCACGTGGTTTTTGCTCTCGGACCTTTCACTGATCAAGTCTTAAAAAACTTTAATCAACTGCATTGGCAGGATGTACTCTTGCCTTCAAAAGGAAGTCATCTCTGGATTAAAAAAGATAAATTGCCGATCGAAAGGCCATTAGTCATCACTTCTCACGACAAAGAGGATCGAGTTATATTTGTAATCCCTCATTCAGATAAAGTCCTAGTTGGAACAACTGAAATTAAGACCAAAGAAAACTTCTTTGATGTAAAAATATCAAAAGAAGAAATACAGTATCTTTTACGACATTTAAATGACTATTTTCCAAAAGCTGAAATCACCGAAGAAGATATTTTAAGTACTTTTTCTGGAATTAGACCTCTTGTTCGTGAAGATGGAGACAACCTAGGAAAAACATCTAGAGAACATAAAATCTATAGGCCTTATGCAAAAACATTTGTAATCGCAGGTGGAAAATACACTACATTTAGAACAATGGGACAAGAAATAACAAGAACAATTTGTTTAAATTATCGTGTTTCTTATAATCACGAATTATCCCTTGAGAAGTTTAATACACAATTCAACTTCAAACCACATTTAGGCGACAAGCTCACGGATGAAGCTTTAATAAATATTCTTAAAAATGAATATCCTAAAACCTTTGAAGACTTAGCAAAAAGAAGACTTTCACTTCCAACAAAGAAGTTATGGAAAAATAACGAAGAAAGTTTTGATCAATTTTTCATTAATCGACTTGAGACAATTAATTTATATTTTTCATGTACCAAAGAAGAAATTGAGCAATACCCATAATTTTATTTTACTTAGCTTTTGATGTCATAGACTCTAG
>JAKLJM010000491.1 GCA_023151145.1 Bacteriovoracaceae bacterium
CACTAAAAGAAGTTTGAAATATCAAATTAGATAGCTTATCGTTATAAAATGAAACCTTTTGCTTTACTTCTTGGTGGAAGTCATCCCAGAGCCTTACTTGAGTTACATGATATTTGTTTTGTTATGGCCGAAAATGAAACAGATGCTTTTCGTGCTGTTGTCAACAAATGGTTTGGTGATGCCAAATCCGCTCACGTAGATGCTTGGATAGATTTATCAATTATTGATGGGCATAAAGTCAACCTTGAATCCAATCCCTCTGGAAAACAATTATTTTTTGTTAATATTGGTTACTACCAAAAAGGAGTTTTTCGTGAAGAGCATCAGCATCTTTTCTATGTGTGCTCTAGTCTACAAGAGGCCAAAACACGAGCCTTAACTGAATGGCAAAGTAAAACTTCACTTTCACATATTGATAACTTAGTTGATATTGATTCCCTTATTGAGATTACTCATATCAATAGATTTAAATTGGGTTGGGAAAAAGAATTAGATTTACCCGATTCAGTTGTTAATGTTGGTTATTGGCCGCTCAACAAATACCGTTAATGGCACAGATATTTCATTAAAATTAAGAGAGCTCTTCAACTGTTAAAAAATATAACTGACAGTCATTCATCGTACTAGATTTTGACAGTTGAAAACTCAAAATCTGTAAACTAAGGAGTTTATCTCAAAATGAGACAAGTTTTGATTGTTTTCCTTGTTGCTTCATTAATTTCATTTTCTCCACTTAGGATGCAAGTTTCCTTAATGGGAACTTCTCTATCCGCAGAAACTCATTCTGATGAATACCAATGGGTTAAAGAACATTTTGAAAAAATTGTCTTAAATTTTCCATCTATTCGGATTAATGCTAATGTTAAATTTCTATTTCAAGCTTTTTCTGAAATTTTTGGAACTTATGAACTTTCTCGATTCAGAAACTTTATCGAAAAAAACCCCGTTGAGTTCTCAAACATGAGAACTGTCTTCAATCAAAGCGTCCCTATTATTCCTAATGGAAAGACTGTTGCTATTTCTGGAAGATCAGTAGTTGGTCTAATTCATGCTTTATTAATGGTTAAGATGGGCTACAATGTTGAAATATACGATAAACGTATAGAAAAAACAAGAAACATACAATGGGCACTTAGACAGTCTTTGCTAGATCAAATAGCATCCATCTCACCAGAACTCGCAAATGAAGTTATGAGCTCTATCGCTAAACCGCTTCATGCATCTGTACATTTAGGTGCTGATGGATCACTTGCAGAATATCCTCCAGACTCAATACGTAAACCAGACCCATCGCTTGTTCCTCCTACAGGAGAAGATATGCTAAAACTTCCATCTGTCATGACAGTCGAATGCCGAAAACTTGAAAAAAAATTAGAAGAGTTTCTAAAAAAATACTCAACCCAAGTGACTCTAGTTAATAGACCTATGGAAATTTATAAATTAAGCTCAAGTGAACATTTTTCTGTGGTTGGAAGCAACAAAGATTATGAAGAGATTATACTTGCT